>CAMDMH010000644.1 GCA_945901835.1 Devosia equisanguinis
GCGCGAACGGCCAACGAGGGCTACACCGCCGTCAGTCAGACGATGCAGGACAGCGGTACCGCGATCATGCATGCGGCTGCGCAGGCACGCGAGATCTTGATCAGGATCGCGGCGGAAAAGATCGGTGTCGACGCTGCCTCGCTGAAGGCGGAGGATGGTTTCGTAGTCGCAGCCGATGGCAAGAAACTGGGCTATGGCGAACTCGTCGCCGGCGACGTCCTCAAGGTACGTGCGGAGCCGGCTGCGGCCTCCAAGCTGCGCGATCCCAAGAGCCACAAGGTGGTCGGCAAAAGCGTTCCGCGCGTCGACATCCCCGCAAAGGTTACGGGCGGGGCTGCGTTCGTCCAAGACTTCCGCCCCGAGGGGATGCTGCACGCGCGCGTGGTGCGTCCGCCGAGCTATGGGGCAAAGCTCGTCAGCGCCGACACTGGAAGGATAGAGAAGTTGCCGGGCGTGCGTGGTGTCATTCGCGACGGCAATTTCCTCGCGGTGATCGGTGCGCGCGAGTTCCAGGTCGTCAAGGCGATGGAGCAGTTGTCGGCGGCTGCGAAGTGGTCGGAGCAGCCGACGATGCCGGAGCAGGCGTCGTTCGCGAAGTGGCTTCCGGCACAGGACAAGCGCGCGATCCCGATTCGCGATGTGAAGGGTGAAGCCCCGGCGACGGCCAAGACGCTCGATGTCGAGTATTTCCGCCCCTACCAGATGCACGGTTCGATCGGGCCATCATGCGGTGTCGCGCAATTCAAGGACGGCGAGATGACGGTGTGGGCTTGCTCGCAGGGCATGTTCCCCCTGAGGGCTGCGGTCGCCGAGTTGATCCGGATGCCGATCGAAAAGGTGCGGTGCATCCATCTCGAGGGCTCGGGATGCTACGGCCACAACGGGGCGGACGACGCGGCGGCCGATGCTGCCTACATCGCCTTCAAGATGCCGGGTCCGCCGATCCGCGTGCAGTGGATGCGGGCCGATGAGCATCTGTGGGAGCCCTATGGGCCGGGAATGGTGATGCGCGTGAAGGCCGGGATCGACGCCAAGGGTATGCTGACCGGCTGGGATTACGAGGTGTTCACGGATGCGCATTCGACGCGTCCTGGCGGGGCAGGGTCGACGCTGGTGGGCCAGTCGATCGAGAACGATTTCAAGCTGCCGCCGCCGCAGCCTATCCCGCAGCCCAACGGTTCTGGTGATCGCAACATCATCCCGCTCTACAAGGTCGCAAACCTCAGGCTGATCCACAACTTCCAGCCGCATAACAAGCTGCGCGCGTCGGCGCTGCGTGGGCTCGGCGCCTATTCCAACGTGTTCGCCATCGAAAGCGCGATGGACGAACTGGCGGCTGCGGCGGGAGAAGATCCGGTGGCGTTCCGGCTGAAGCATCTGGCACACGACGCCCGTGCAAGCGATTGCCTGAAGCTCACGGCTGAGAAGTTCGGCTGGAAGGCAGGCGCCGTGACGGGCCGTGGCAACGGTCGCGGTCAGGGCGTCGCCTACTCGCGCTACAAGGGGTTGGCTGGGTATTGCGCTGTCGCCGTCGAGGTCGAGGTCGAGCAGGAGACGGGCCGCGTCCGGCTCATCCGTGCCGTGTCTGCGGCCGATAGCGGCACCGCGGTCAATCCTGACGGCATCAAGAACCAGATCGAGGGCGGCGTCCTGCAGGCGGCGTCGTGGACGATCCACGAGCAGGTCGATTTCGACCGCACGCGGGTGCTGTCCCGCGATTGGAGCCGGTATCCGATCCTGACTTTTGCGGAGACGTTCGAGAGCGTAGAGGTTCACGTGATCGACCGTCCGGGAACGCCGTTCCTGGGCACGGGCGAGGCAAGCCAGGGGCCGACGGGGGCTGCGATCGCCAATGCGTTGTTCCATGCGACGGGGCAGCGGGTTCGGGCGCTGCCGTTCACCGCGCGCAACGTGAAGGCGGCGATCGGCGTTTGACGGACAATATGTTCGTGCGCATCATGGACGGCATGCGCATAAGGACCAAGAGGAAGAGCCCGCAAAGGGCCGCCTCGAGAACTGGACCAAGGGGAGTGTAACGTGACCGAGACAAAGTCGCCGCGCTCGTGTTCCACGAGCCGTCGCCGGATACTCCAGGGGGCAGGCGCATTCATCGCCGCGCCGCTGCTGTTGCGGTCTCAGAGCGCGTTTGCCGCCTGGCCCGACGACAAGCCGATCAGGATCATCGTTCCCAATACGCCGGGCGGGCCTTCCGACGTCTCCGCGCGGCTGATCTCTCCGGGATTGCAGGAGGCGTTCAAGCAGTCGATCGTGGTCGAAAACATCGGCGGCGGCGGCGGCAACATCGGCGTTGGCCGGGCCGCGCGTTCCGATCCCGACGGCTATACGCTGTTGATCTCCACGAGCGCCTACGCGATCAACCCGAGCCTGTTCGACACCATCCCGTACGACGCCTTGAAGGACTTCGCCCCGATTGCCGAACTCGCGACGACACCGAACATCTTCTGCGTCCAGCCCTTGCTCGGCGTGAAGTCGATGAAGGAGTTCGTGGCCCTGATGAAGAAGGAGCCGCAGAAGTTCAATTTCACGACGCCGCCGGTCGGCAACACGCCGCATCTGGCGATCGAGATGTTGAAGTTGCGCGAGGGTCTCAAGGACGTGGCGACCATCTACCACACGGGCGGCGGGCAGGCGATGCAGGGCCTGCTGTCTGGCTCAGCCCAATGTTACGTCGGCGCGATCTCGACGGCGCGTGCTCATATTTCCGCCGGCACCGCAGTGGCGCTCGCCGTGACTGGCGCGTCGCGCTGGCACGACCTGCCTGACGTGCCGACGATGACCGAGCTCGGCTACAAGGATTTCGTGCTCGACAACTACGTCGCGCTCTCCGCGCCTGTCAAAACACCGTCGGATGTGGTCGCCCGGCTGGAAAAGGCGACCATCGCCTTGTTGCTCCAACCCGACGTGGCCGAAAAGTTCGGCAAGAGCGGCTTCAAGGTCGAGGCCCGTCCGGGCAAGGACCACATGGAGCGCCTGCAACGGGAAGTGCCGATGTACGCCAACATCGTGCGCGAGGCCGGGATCAAGCTGCCGAAGGGGGGATGAGGCCGCGCGCAGTTTCACCCCCTGCGGGCCGGATACTGCCGGCAGCGATCGACGACCTCGGGAAGCCGGGCCGGGGCAGCAGTTTTTCGCCGGGAACGCCTGTAATCGGCGGCCTGCCGACGGCTGTGGTACCTCCGGCGCCGGCCTGCCA
>CAMDMH010000645.1 GCA_945901835.1 Devosia equisanguinis
GAGGCCCGCATAGCCTGTGAGATCGAAGGTCTTGGTCTGCAGACCGTCGGCTTTCCCGTCACGCTGATCGCAGAAGCAAGACTGGTCCTGACCGACGCGCTGATCCGGGAGGCGCTGCGCGCAAGTAAGGGCAAGCCGCCGCTCGAAGAGAAGAATTCCGCGAATGCGCCGGGCCGCAAGGCCCGAGCGAAAGTCAAAGGCAGCAACAGCGCAGGCGGCCGCAAGCCGGCGCCTCGCACAGACGAGACGGACGAGGAATAAGTTCATGGCAATGGCAGGCATCAGCGCCAACAGGCTCGAGCTTCTCCAGATCGCGGACGCTGTCGCGCGTGAGAAGACCATCGACCGTAAGATCGTGATCCAGGCAATGGAAGAGGCGATCGAGAGCGCGGCGAAGGCTCGCTATGGAGCGGAGAACGACATCCGCTGCGAGATCGACCCCAAGACCGGCGAGACCAAGCTCGTCCGCGTCGAGACCGTCGTCGAAACGGTCGAGAACGAAAACACGCAGGTGAGCCTCGAGAGCGCGGTGAAGCGGCGCGCTGGCGTCACTATCGGCGACACGTTCGTGGAAAACCTGCCCCCGCTCGATTTCGGCCGCGTGGCAGCCCAGAACGCCAAGCAGAAGATCATCCAAAAGGTACGCGACGCAGAGCGTGACCGGCAGTTCGCCGAGTACAAGGATCGTGTCGGCGAGATCTGCAACGGCACCGTCAAGCGCGTCGAGTACGGCAACGTCATCGTCGATCTCGGCCGGGCCGAGGGCATCATCCGCCGCGACGAGATGATCCCGCGCGAAAACGTGCGCTACGGCGACCGCATCCGCGCGTTCATCTACGATGTCCGCCGCGAGCAGCGCGGGCCGCAGATCTTCCTATCGCGCGCAAAGCCGGAATTCATGGCCAAGCTGTTCCAGATGGAAGTGCCCGAGATCTACGACGGCACCGTCGAGATCAAGTCGGTCGCTCGCGATCCCGGCAGCCGCGCCAAGATCGCCGTCATCTCAAAGGATTCCTCGATCGACCCCGTCGGCGCCTGCGTCGGCATGCGGGGACAACGCGTGCAGGCCGTCGTCGGCGAACTGCAGGGCGAGAAGATCGACATCATCCAGTGGAAGGCGGAGGACGCCGAGTTCATCGTCAACGCCCTGGCGCCGGCCGAGGTGACCAAGGTCGTCCTCGACGAGGATTCCAACCGGATCGAGGTCGTCGTGCCGGAGAACCAGCTCTCGCTCGCGATCGGCCGCCGCGGCCAGAACGTCCGCCTCGCCTCTCAGCTCACCGGCTGGGACATCGACATCGTCACCGAAGCCGAGGAGAGCGAGCGCCGGCAGAAGGAGTTCGCCGAACGTTCGGCACTCTTCATGGAAGCGCTCGACGTCGACGAAGTTATCGCCCAGCTCCTCGTCACAGAGGGCTTCGGTACCGTGGAAGAAGTCGCCTACGTGGAGGTTTCCGAAATCGCACATATCGAAGGGTTCGACGAAGGCACCGCCGACGAGATCCAGACCCGTGCCCGCGAGTTCCTCGAGAAGCAGGAAGCCGAGCGCGAGACCAAACGCCGTGAACTCGGCGTCGAAGACGAGATGGCGAAAGTCACCGGCGTTACGACTTCGTTGATGGTCCGCCTGGGCGAGAACAACATCAAGACCGTCGAGGATCTTGCCGATTGCGCCACCGACGATCTCGTCGGCTGGGTCGAGCGCAAGAAGGAGAAGGGCGTCGAAGCCATACGCCACAAGGGCGTTCTCGATGGCTTCGAGGTGAGCCGCAAGGACGCGGAGGACATCATCATGTCCGCTCGTGTCGTCGCAGGCTGGATCAAGGCCGAGGATCTGGTTCAGCCGGAACCCGAGACGTTGCAGGCCGCCGAAGGCGAAGCCGCTGCCGACGACGAGCCGGCGGCCGGCGCCTGAGCCGGGACATGAAAACTCAACGGTCGACACGACGATGGAAATTGCGGCAGAAGACAGCGCTGACGATGCGCAAGCGGACGAAGGTCCGCTGCGCACGTGCGTCGTCACGCGCATCCAGCGTCCCATCGAAGATCTGATCCGCTTCGTCGCTGGACCGGATGGTTCGATCGTCCCCAACCTCGCCTGCCGGCTCCCCGGCAGGGGCGTTTGGATCTCGCTGCAGAAATCCGTTGTCGAAACCGCCGTCAGGACACGCGCCTTCAACCGCAGTCTGAAGCGCGAGGTCAAGGCCGATCCGGAACTGCCGGCACTGATCGACCGCCTGCTCGCCGCGCGCGCTCTGGCCGCGTTGTCACTGACCAACAAGGCGGGGCAGGTACTGACCGGGTTCAGCAAGATCGACACTTCCATCAACGAGGGCTCGGTCTGGGTCCTCCTGCACGGCCAAGGGGCGGGAGACGACGGGGTCGAAAAGCTCGACAGGCGGTTCAAGGCCATGAACCGCGATATCGGCCGCCCCCCGCATATCGTGACAACTTTCACGATCGAACAAATGAGCTTGGCTTTGGGCCGGTCAAATGTGGTACATGCTGCGCTGAAGATGGGCGGCGCGGCGGAGCAATTCCTCGTCCAGGCCGAGCGCCTCGAGAAATATCGGACCGAAACGCCGAAAGGCGAATGATCGAACAACGGCCGCTTACCGGCCGCCCCCGCGGTTTTTTATACAGCAAGGCAAGGCATGAGTGAATCGAACGACGCGGCCGACAAAACCCTCAGGGCAGGGGCTCGCAAACCGCTGAGCCTCAACCGTACGGTCGAGTCTGGCCATGTGCAGCAGAAGTTCAGCCACGGCCGATCGAAATCGGTCGTGGTCGAAAAGAAGCGCAAGCGCCTGCTGACGGGATCAGAAGCGGACGACGAACCCTTGGCTGCCCCGGTCGTCGAGGCGCCGAAGGCTGCCCCGCACCGTCCCACCGCATCTCCATCGGCACGGCCAACCGCAACTCCAGGTCCCGCCCCGATAGCGCAACAGGCGCCGCAGCGTATCCTTTCGGAACGCGAGCAGGCCGCCCGCGCTATCGCCCTGACCGCCGCGGCTGAACGCCGGGTGCTCGAGGACGCCGAGGCGGAACGGCAGCGTCAGCATGCCGAGGAAGAAGCTGCAAAAGCCGAAGCGGCAGCCGCAGAAGCCGCCGCTGCCGAAGCCGCTGCTGCCCTTGCAGCAGCTAGTGCGCCGGCTGTATCGGAAGTGCCCGACGCCGCCCCTGAAGCTCCAGTTGCAGAAG
>CAMDMH010000646.1 GCA_945901835.1 Devosia equisanguinis
CCGACAACGCCTCGCCGTCTACCCGGCCGACGACGCGCATCGGGTTGCAACGGGGCCGCCGAGCAGAGGATTATGGCGAATAGAACAGGTTAGGGCGCCCGAGTAATGTTCGGACGGCTAGAATCCTGTGCGTCCAGCGAACGACTCGATCGATCAGGCCGACATCGCCCGGCGGAAGGCCTCGATGATGTAGGTCTGGTCACTCTCGCTCAGGTAGGGATGCATCGGAAGGCTCAGCACCTCGCCGGAGAGCTGCTCCGATTTCGCCAAGCCCGTCGTTGCGATCGGATAGTGGCGGTAGGCGCTCTGGTGATGCAGCGGCCGGGGATAGTAGACAGCCGTCGGTACGCCTGCCTCGCGCAGCGACTGGGCCACGCCGTTGCGCCGCCCCGCCGGCAGCCGCACGGTGTACTGCGCCCAGACTGAAACGGTCCCCTGGGGCACCGATGGCGTCGTCACCAGCCCCTTCAATCCTTCCTTGTAGCGGGCGGCAACGTGCTGGCGGCGCTCGATCTCTTCGGGGAAAATAGCGAGCTTCTCGAGCAGAACGGCAGCCTGGATCGTGTCGAGCCGGCCGTTGATGCCGACGCGCACGATATCGTACTTGTCGTCGCCGGTGCCCTTGCCGTGCAGCCGGATGCTGTCCATCTTCAGGACGATTTCGTCGTCGTCCGTGAACATCGCGCCGCCATCACCATAGCAGCCCAGCGGCTTGGCCGGGAAAAAGCTCGTGGCACTGATGTCGCCGAAAGTGCCGACGCGCTTGCTTCCGAGCTTCGCACCGAAAGACTGTGCGGCATCGGCCAGCACCCACAAACCGTTCGCCTTGGCGAATGCGCCGACAGCATCGTAGTCCGCCGGCAAGCCGAACAGGTCGACGGCAATGATTCCAACCGGCTTCAATCCGAGCTTGGCAGCAGCATCCAGGCCGGATTTCATCCCGGCTGGATCGATGTTGAACGTGGCAGGATCGACGTCCACGAACACCGGCGTCGCGCCGAGAAGCGCGATCGTTTCGGGCGTCGCCGTGTAGGTGAAGCCGGGGCACAGCACGGCATGGCCAGGACCTACGCTCTTGGTCATCATCGCGATCAGCAGTGCGTCCGTGCCGCTCGAGCAGGAGATCGCGTGCTTTGCGCCGGTGAAGGCCGCCATCTGCTTCTCGAGCTGCGCGACCTCCGGCCCCATGATGTACTGGCCGTGGTCGAGTACGCGCTCGATTGCGCGGTCGAGACGGTCGCGGATCAGCTTTTGTTGAGCCTTGAGATCGATCAGCGCGATCGGCGCGCGAGCACTCCCGCCAGGAGTTTTATCCACAGGTTCAGTTTTCGACCGGCTCGAGTCTGCCATCACTTGTCTCCCTGTACCTGCTTCCGTCTTCGGGGCAAACGAGATCGGCGCCTAGCTTGACGCCAGCCTTGCTCATCCAGCCGATCCTGCGGGCCGGCCCCCCTGCCATCAATGCGAAGTCGGGCACGTCTTTCGCGACGACCGCTCCCGCAGCTATGAAACAGAACTGTCCGAGCGTATGGCCGCACACGATCGTGGCATTCGCGCCGATGCTGGCGCCGCGCCGGACCAGGGTCTTGCGGAACTCGGACTTGCGTTCGACCTCGGCTCTGGGATTGTTCACGTTCGTGAACACGCAGCTCGGACCACAGAACACGCCGTCTTCGAGCTCCACGCCCTTGTAGAGACTTACGTTGTTCTGGATCTTGCAGCGATCGCCGACCTTCACCGATGGACCAACCATCACATTCTGGCCGAGCGAGCAGTCGCTGCCGATGTCGCAGTCGGGCAGCACGTGCACGAAGTGCCAGATCTTGGTCCCTGCACCGATCCGCGTCGGCTGGTCGACGTAAGCGCTCTCGTGGATGAACACGCCCGGGAACTCCGGACGCGCGCCACGATCAGATTGGCCAGCCATGGACGTACCTGTTGTTGTCGCCGATGACGCGCGGCAGGAACGGATGCTGCTCGCCCTTGTGCAGCTCGATCGGCGCCGTCCGGATCTGTGAGACGGTCTCGATGCTCGGCCGCACTTCCTCGAGCGCAAAGCCCCGGCCGGCCATGATCTCGCGATAGCTCACGTTGTGCAGTTCGGTGAAACCTTCGGAGAACTCGATTTCCTTGCCGTCCATCGTGATCGAACGGCACGTTCGTTGATTCTTCGCCGCAGACTCGGGCACGTCGCGCACGTTGATCGATAGGAACCAGCGCACCCTTGCCCTAAGGTACTCGAGATAGCCGGCGGCGCAATCCATGGCACGGTGGTGGACGACCACCTTCTGCAGCTTGCCAAATACGAAGCTCAGCATGTCGTAGAAGTGGACGCCGATGTTGGTGGCGATGCCGCCCGACTTTGCGTCGTCGCCCTTCCAGGACGTGTAGTACCAGTTCCCGCGCGACGTGATGTAGCTGAGGTCGACGTCGTGCACCCGCTTGCTCTTGTCGGCCAGCACCGCATCGCGCAGCGCTATGATCGCAGGATGCAACCGCAATTGCAGGATCGTATGGACCTTCTTGCCCGTGTCCCGCTCCATCTCGGCCAGGCCGTCGATGTTCCAGGGATTGAGAACGAGCGGCTTCTCACAGATGACGTCGGCGCCTGAGCGCAAGGCGAAGCGCACATGGGCGTCGTGCAGGTAGTTCGGCGAGCAGATGCTGACGATGTCGATCGGATCGCCTTGGCGCCGGCTGCGATCGACGTATCGATCGAACCGCTCGAACTCCGTGAAGAAGCGAGCCTTCGGAAAGTGGCTGTCCATGATGCCGACGGAATCGGAGGTGTCGATCGCGGCCTTCAAGTCTCCGCCGACCTCTTTGATGGCGATCAAGTGCCGGGGCGCGATGTATCCGGCCGCGCCGATCAGCGCAAAATTCTTGGACTTCTCCATGGTCATCTACCCTAGTCAATGATGCTGATTATGCGCCCATCTACGGCAACGTCGATCAGTGGGCTTGAACAATAGCGGTAGTTCGGCTTCGTAAGCCGCGACGAACGCGAGAGCTGGGCCGGTTGGACGTGGTAGTTACACCCGCAGGCAAGGGGGTGGGTAACAGAGCATCCAATTCGACGTCAACGATCGAATTCAAGCCTCGTGATTACCCCGTCATCACCTCTGCCGGCCTGACCGCGGCGATCGACCGGTAGGGTCGTGGCGCGGTTGCGACCGCAACGCGGGCGAGGCGCTCTATG
>CAMDMH010000647.1 GCA_945901835.1 Devosia equisanguinis
TGGGTGAGGCGGTCGCGCAGCATCGGCAAGCTCCTTCGGGGTGTCGCCTTCATCTACGCGTCACACATGCCTCCCGCAAGGACAGGCTGTCGCAGGCGTGAAGAGAAGCCCTACTTCACCTTCTCCATCAGGCATTCGACCTCGACCGCCGCATCCTTGGCGCTGGACGCCCGCCGGATGAGTACGTCGACAGCCCGGAAACCGGCTTTGTCACATGTAATCTCGACGGTGCTGGCGTCGACGTCTAGGCCCATACCGGCGCGGCGGAAGCGGCCATCATCGTCGGTTTGAATGATGAAGAAGCGCGTGGTGCCGCGGATCTGGCCCTTGATGCGAGCGTTCGCAATCGGCTCCATCCGCCCGATGTCCTTGGCCTCGCCGAAGTAAGCTGCGCCGTGCTCGTGGGTGTCGTCGGGCTCGTGATCGGCCTCGCCCGCGTACGCCGGCAGCGCGAACGCGCCGATCGCGACAGCGATCGACAACGCCTTGAGTGTGATGCGTTTCATAGGGGAAGTCCCCATCTTTCGTTCAGCGCGGAATGAAGAAGTTGCGGAACAGATAGACGAAAACGACCATCACGACGAGGGGGATGGCCCAGCCGATCCACGCCGGCGGCTCGCGATCCCGGGTCAATGGAAGGGCTGCCAGGCTGACGACGGCGGCGCCGATCGCCGATGTGAAGTTCCACCCGAACCAGTACATCGCTGGATTGTTGGGCGCGAGCGGCGCCTGTCTGAGCCAGCCGAACTCCATGGTTCGGGCATGATAGGTGAACAGGGGCAGGTTCATCTGTTCCGCCACCACGTAGATGATGGCGAAGGCGGCCGCGAAGATCGGGAATACGCGGGTGATGCTCGGGCTCATCGTATGCCTCGCGTATTGTTCAGGATGTGGCCTATGAGAAAGCTGTACCAGACCACGAAGCACAGCATGGCCGTGATCGCGATGCGGGCGGTGGCGTAGTTCTGATCGAGCGGCTTACGCCAGGCGAGCCAATAGAGCGGCAGCATTCCCAGGCCCACGGCCGCGAACTGCTCCTTCAATTCGAAGCTTCCGTTGGTCGCGGTCAGACGGGCGCTGATGAGATAGGGCGACACCAGCAGCCGATATGACGGATAGATGACGGCGCCGAGGAACATCGACGTGATATAGAGGACGATGTTGGCATTGGTGTAGCGCGCGCTGTTCACAGCCCTGAACGACGCTATGAAGCTGTCAGTGTTTCGTGCCGGCCAACAGGCGGCCAAGGTCTGATGTGTGATGCTTCCCAGCAGGGCGACGGCGATCAGCCCATGCAGGATCAACAACGTCGTGATCACGATCATCCTCCCCTTGTTTTGACGGTCGGGAGACATATTCTATCAAGGTGGAGGATTGAACAAGTCCAACCGGGCGCTGCTGGTCGTAGTGTCTCGACATGACCGTGGAACAAAGTGCCGGCCTGTCGCGTTAGCTCGCACGGGTCGGACCTTGAATGCGGGTGCCGGGGGAAGCAGATGACTGGGGAGATGCCTGGACTGGAACAATTGAGCGCGTTGGACCGCGCCACATGGAACGCGCGGTCGACGCATCCATATGCCGACGCCGGTTTCATCGAGACCTGCGCGAGTAATACCGCGGCGGGCATGCAATCGGGCGTGTTCACATACCGGGAAGGGGTTGCGATCCGCGCAGGCGTCCAGGCCTTCACCTACGATTACAGATTCGACATGGCTTTGGGGCCGTGGTTGCGATCGATCGGCGACGTCCTGATGCATGTCGCGCCGCGGTTCATCCGTGTTCCGATCCTGTGCATGGGCTCGGCGCAGGCCGACCGTTGTTGCATCGTGTACGACGAGGCGCTGGACGAGGCGGGGCGTCGCCGCGCCTTCAAAGGTCTCGTGATCCGCATGATGGAGGCCGCCCCCACACAACCTGCCGATCTCCTCCTGTTCAAAGACGTAGACGAAGCGACCGCGGCCTTGGTGCACGACGATCTCACCGCGAACGGGTACTCGCGCCTGCCTTCGCTCCCCGTCGCCGTGATCGATCTGCCCTACCGCACCTTCGACGAGTATCTCGCGAGCATCGATCCGAAAATGCGATCGGACCTGCGCCGCAAGGAACGCCAGTCGTCGAGCGTCGACATTTCCATCGAAGAAGACATCGAGGCGATCGCTCCGACCCTCGACCGCCTGATTGCCGAGACGCGTGCCCGCCGCAATGCCGACTTCGGCGATATCGACGAGGTCCCGGCGGGATGCACTGAAATGCTGATGGAGCGGATGGGACCGACCGCGCGTTGCGTGGTCACGCGGGTCGGCGGCGAGATCGTCGGGTGCAACATCTTTCTGGTCCGCGACAGACGTGCCTGGGCCTATCGCATCGGGCTGTCGGCCGAGCATGTCCGCGAGCACAATCTCTACTTCGTCAATTGGATTTGGATGGTGCGCCATTGCATCGAGCAGGGCTACACGACCCTCGAGGTCGGACAGACGTTCTACGATCTGAAAGTACACTTGGGCTGCCGCCTGGAGCCGCGCTGGATCTACATCCGCCATCGCACAGCCGGATGGAACAGGGTCGTCAAGATGATCACGTCGCGCATTTCGCTCGCCGCTCTCGACCCGGATCTGAAAGCCATGAAGGCTGCGTAGCTCGGTAACAGAACGAAAATCGGCACGGGAGTGCCCGTCAGCGTGTGCCTTCGAAGGGGCCGGCGGCGTGCACGATCCGCCCGCCGACCATGGTCAACAACGAGCGCGTCGCCCCCATTTCGGCCAGCGGAACCGTGAGATAGTCGCGGTCGAGCACGGCGAGATCCGCGAGCCGGCCGGCTTCCAGCGTGCCCCGCGATGCCTCGTCGAATGCGAACCACGCGCTGCCTTGCGTGTAGAGGCGCAGCGCCTCCTCGCGCGTCGGGAGTTCGGCACGATTGCGCGTTGGAAGTCCTTCGACCGTGCGGCCGTCGATCATCCAGCGCAGCGAGACGAAGGGGTGGTAGCTCATTACGCGATGCGCGTCGGTCCCGCCGCCGACCCGCACGCCCAGATCGATCGCAGTCTTGATCGGCGGCGATCGCTCGATGCCCGGCCTCGCCGCGATGAAGGACGACGCCGCAAAGTAAAGTCCGTTCTGCATCAGCCATCCCACGCCGAGCGATTTCATCCGCTGCAGCGAGGCGTGGGACGCATCGTGCAGGTGGGCGATCGACCA
>CAMDMH010000648.1 GCA_945901835.1 Devosia equisanguinis
TGCCGAACCTTTTCGAGACCGAGCGGCCGCGCCATCCAGATCGGCTCATGCGTGACGAAGCCTTTGACGTCCTGCCGCCGAATCAACGGGATGTGCTGGCCGAATTTCCGACGGAACAGGTCGATCAGCCACCGTCGGTGCTCGTTTTCCTCTTCCGCCATTTCCGCGAAGACATTGGCGGATGCCGGGAAGGACTCGCGCAGACCCTCGGCGTACTCGCCGTAGATTCTGCCGTGTTCCTCTTCGAGTGAGATGGCGAGCGCGAGGATCTCACGCGGCTCCAGATCGGCGAACGATTTCACGTGAAGGTGCCTCCATCGACTCGACTGCTGTTTAGAACAGTTCCAAAAGCGACTCAATGCTGCTCGTCGTGTCGACACATGATACTGACGCGGCGCCGATCCCGATCACGCCCCTGAGATCATGCCGCAACCCCCGGACAGCCTTCCGATCGACGCCGTTCGCGACGACATCCTCGTCGCGCTTGCCGGCCATACGAGCGCTGTGCTCGTCGCCCCGCCGGGTGCCGGCAAGACGACGCGCGTGCCGCTATGGCTCGCAGATCAGCCCTGGTTGAAGGGGCAGAAGGTACTCGTTCTCGAACCGCGCCGGCTCGCCGCACGGGGGGCTGCCGAGCGCATGGCCCAGACGCTCGGTCAGCGCGTCGGCGAGCACGTCGGGCTTCGTGCGCGCCTGACCTCCATGGTCGGCCCGAGGACGCGGATCGAGGTCGTGACGGAAGGGGTGTTCACCCGCATGATCCTCGACGATCCCGCGCTCGAAGGTATCGGTGCGGTACTGTTCGACGAGTTCCACGAACGCTCCCTCGATGCCGACCTCGGCCTCGCCCTCGCGCTCGATGCGCAGCGCGGCCTACGCGACGATCTCCGCCTGTTGGTGATGTCCGCAACGCTCGATCAGGGCCGCGTCGCCGATCTGCTGGGTGATGGCGCCCCGCAGATCGCCTGCGAGGGCCGCAGCTTTCCCGTCGAGACGCGCTATCTCGGCCGCGACCCGGCGGCCCGCATCGAAGATCAGATGACCTCGGCGGTGATGCGCGCACTCGACGAGGAACTGGGCTCGGTCCTGGCCTTCCTACCCGGTCAGGCCGAGATCCGCCGGGTCGTCGAGCGTTTGGAGCCGCGCCTGGCCTCGCGTCAGGGGATCGACCTCGCGCCCCTCTACGGTGCTATGGAGATGCAGGCTCAGGACCGCGCGGTTGCCCCCGCCCAGCCCGGCCGGCGCAAGGTGGTGCTGGCGACCTCGATCGCCGAGACCTCGCTGACCATCGAAGGCGTCCGCGTCGTGATCGATTGCGGTCTCTCGCGCGTGCCGCGCTTCGAGCCGGGATCGGGCCTCACCCGTTTGGCGACCGTCCGTGTCTCCCGCGCCGCCGCCGACCAGCGCCGTGGCCGCGCCGGCCGTCTGGAGCCGGGTATCTGTTACCGATTGTGGTTCGAGCCTGAGATGCAGAGCCTGCCGGCCTTCGCCGAACCCGAGATCCGCAGCGCCGATCTGTCCGGCTTACTGCTCGATTGCGCGACCTGGGGCGTCACCGATCCCGGCACCTTGAACTGGCTCGACCCGCCGCCGGCCGCGGCCGTTTCAGCGGCCCGCGAGGAACTGGTCGCCGCCGGCGCTCTCGATCAGGACGGCCAATTGACGCCGGTCGGACGGAGCGTCGCGCTGCTGCCGTTGCCGCCGCGCCTCGCCGTGATGCTGCTGGAGGCTGCCGGACGAGGCCAGCACCAGACCGCCGCCGAGATCTCGGCCGTCCTCGTGGAGCGAGGCCTCGGCGGCAATGACGGCGACATCGACCGGCGGCTCTCGGGCTTCCGCGCCGATCGAGGCCGTCGCGCGCAGGATATGCGCCGGCTCGCGGGAAATTGGGCCAGGACGGCAGCCACTAATGCACCCGAAGTCGGCGCTCGCCAGCCGATGTCTACCGCGGCGATCCTGGCCCTCGCATTCCCCGACCGCATCGCCAAAGCTCGAGACAACGCAGGTGCTTATCTGTTGGCCAACGGCCGCGGTGCACGGCTGGTGGACGGCGATCCCCTGGCGCGCGCTTCATTCCTGGTGGTTGCCGAAATGACCGGCACCGCCGCCGCGAGCCGCATCGTGCTCGCCGCCGAGTTGACTGAGGCGGAATTGCTGGACATTGCCGCAGATCGCATCGCGATCGAGGACGTGCTGGCGTTCGACACCGGCTCCGGCCAGGTCCGCGGCCGTTGCATCCGGCGTCTCGGTGCCATCACGCTTGCCGCCGAACCGCGAAAGGTCGAGCCCGGCGAACCGGCCCAGCAGGCGCTGGCGGACGGCATTGCAAAAGCCGGTTTAACTCGCCTGCCGTGGACGCGCCATCTCGAGCAATTGCGCGAGCGTGTCGCGTTTTTGCGCAGCGCAGAACCCGATATCTGGCCCGACCTTTCCAGCGAGACTTTGCAGCGGACTGTCGGCGAATGGCTGCAGCCCTTTCTCGCTGGAAAAACATCGCTTTCAGAAATCACCTCGGACGAGATTGGTTTCGCGCTCGGCAGGCTTATCCCGGGAAACGGGCACCAGCGGCTCGAATCCGAAGCGCCGTCTCACTTCCAGGCGCCAACCGGCAACAGGTTCGCTATCGACTATATGGCGCGAGGCGGGCCGCAGGTTTCTATCCGCGTGCAGGAGCTTTTCGGGACGACCGATCATCCCGTGGTCGGACGATCCAGAATTCCGCTGACCTTTGAATTGCTCTCTCCTGCGCATCGGCCGATTCAGATCACAGCCGATCTGCCCGGCTTCTGGAAGGGCTCCTGGCGCGATGTCCGCGCGGATCTTCGCGGCCGTTATCCCAAGCACGAGTGGCCGGATAATCCATCGGCGGCAATGCCGACCGCGCGAGCGAAGCCGCGTCCGCAAGGCAAAGGGTAGGTTGGAAAAACAATTTATAATCAATGCGTTGAGTATGTGGAATGTGTCTGATTTTCGTGCATGCTTCAGGTTGTGCGCAGTGCCGATATTTCATCGCCATTTGGCTTGAATGGGGAATGTGTCGTGTTTCTCACTAGTGTCCGGTTGACGGCGGCAAGCATAGCGTGGATGCGCCCGATTTATAAGGGTTGGTGAACTGTCTGGGCGTGGTGTCGATTTGAAGTGGCCCAAGGCATCCTTCCCCGGAATTTTCCGGGGAGGGAGCCATGAACACAGGC
>CAMDMH010000649.1 GCA_945901835.1 Devosia equisanguinis
GTCGCTGCCGTCGGAGGGAAGCTGCCGGATCGGCGGCAACATCGGGACCAATGCGGGCGGTGTCGCGGTGCTCGCCTACGGCAACACGCGCCAGCTCATCATGGGGCTCGAGGTGGTTCTGGCTGACGGGCGCATCGTGCCGGGCCTGAAGTCGCTCAAGAAGGACAACACAGGCTACGACTTGCGCGACTTGTTCATCGGCTCGGAGGGGACGCTCGGCATCGTGACGGCGGCCGTCCTCAAGCTGTTTCCGAAGCCGGCGGAAAAGGCGACCGCGTTCATCGCGCTGCCGGAACTCGACAGCGCACTGGCATTGTTCGAGCTCGCGCACGAGACCTCGCTGACGAACCTCACCGCGTTCGAGTTCCTTTCGCACGAGGGGCTGGAGATGCTGTGCCGGAACTTTCCACCCAATCGCATCCCGTTCGGTGAGCGCTATCCCTGGTACGTCTTGATGGAGATATCCGGCGCGCGTGCCGACGGGCAGGCAGGAAGAGAGCTCGAGGCCGTCCTGACGGAGGCGGCAGAAAAGGGTGTGATCGCGGATGCAGTGATCGCGGCCTCGCTGTCTCAGGCCGGCGATTTCTGGAAGCTGCGCGAGCTGATGTCAGAGGCGCAGAAGCCGGAGGGCGGCTCCGCCAAACACGACGTGTCCGTTCCGATCGCGCGCGTGCCGGAGTTCATCAAGCGTGCGAATGTGATCGTGGAACGCGTTTGCCCGGGTGGGCGGCCCGTCCCGTTCGGGCATTTCGGCGACGGCAATATCCACTACAACATCAGCCAGCCGATCGGCGGCGACCGCAACCAGTTCATCAACAAGACCACGCACGACATCAACGCGGCGGTGCACGATCTGGTGCACGAGTTGACCGGCTCGATCTCGGCGGAGCACGGCATCGGCCGCTCCAAGCGCGACGAGTTGACGAGGTTCAAGAGTGCGGTGGAACTCGACCTGATGCGCGGCATCAAGGCGGCATTCGATCCGAACGGGATCTTGAACCCGGGGAAGGTTTTATAGGTCTTCCGAAACAGAGAGGCAGGCTGCACGCAGGCTTGCCTGCCCTACGTCTTCGAGATCACTCCTTCAGGATCACCAGCGCAGATCGAAGCTGCGGGCGAGGCCGAGGCGCGCCTCCAGGCGGTCCGGGGTTTCGACGATGGGGCTCGATGCGCTGTCGCCTAGGAGGCGCGAGTAGCCGGCCGATGCCGTCAGCGTCCATAGCGGCATCACCTTGACGTCGGTGCCGATCATCAAGCCGGCGCTCTTGAAGCCGGCGCCGGGATCGAACGTCCGCAGCCCCGAACGCGCAGACTGATCCGTGGTCACGCCGAAGTAGGCATTCATGTAGGTGTCGTCGGCGTAGTCGAGGTAGGCGTCGGCCTTGAAGACCACCGTGCGCGTGACAGGGATCTCGGAGCCGACGGCAAAGCGGACGACTAAGCCTGTGTCATCGCCGGTCACGCGTTGATGCAGCGAGACGCGGCCATAGAACGGCTTCGCGTCGTAGCGGGCGTAGCCGCCGGCGACGAGGCCACCGTCGACATCGCCGAAGCCGCGCAAGCGTGGCGAATCTTTCTCCATGCGTCCGATGCGGTAGCCGACGAGCGGACCCATCTCGAAGTCGCCGAACTTGAGCACACCGACGGAGATATCGTCGATCGAGCGCGCATCGAAGCTCTTCAAAGCGCCGAGGATGCCCGCGCCGCCGCCTTCACCGCCGCCCAGGGCCTCGAACTTTATGTTGGGAACCGCCCACATGCCATAGCGGGCTGAGCCCTCGAACAGGGGAGCCGTGATGGCGCTTGCGCCGACGGTGATGCGGACGCCGTCGAGGACGGGAACCTTTGGCAAGTCAGAGCCCCCCGCCTCGACGCCCGAGCTTGCGGCGAGTACGGCCGAGGCGACGGCAAGAACGGAAATAGATCGCGACAAAGCTGCGCGATAGAAAGCGAGCATCCGGCACCCCGGTTGTCAGGATAGACGCTCGCCCCAGGGAAGGCGGCGACAGTTATCCACAATCGTGGCTAGGTCGATTCGCGCAGGCCGCCAAGGCAAAATCCCGCGCGGCTCGATCAGAGCTTCCCGGGATGGCTTTTCATGCCACGCGAGCGCGACGGGGCGCCGCTTGAGGTTGCAAACCGGGCAAAGGGCGCGGCGGGCGGCGCGTCGAGGTTCGACACACGACGCTCGGCGAGTTCCTGGACGATGCCGACGCCCGAGAGCGCTACCCCATCTTCCCGCAGGCGGGCCATCTGCTCGTCGCGCCGGGGATGCCTGCCGACCGCGCCTCCATCGGCGACCACACGCCACCAGGGAATCGTCTGGCTCTCGGTTTCGTCGAGGGATGCGAGGACCGTGACGACGTGGCGGGGAAACAGGGAGAAGTACCGGCCGATGTCGCCATGAGTTGCGACCCAACCGGCGGGAATGCGCGAAACCAGCGCGGCGACTTCGCTTTTCACGCGGTTGAATGCCGGAGGGCTGGCCATTTCAGTTCAACCTCGCTCGATCCGGCTCATTTGCGACCTGAAAGGGTACAGAAGAAAGCCCCGCCGGCGAGAATACCAACGGGGCTTCGTTCGTTCAAATCGGCGACGATGGGCGGGTCAGCCCGGCTGCGGCTCGAGACCACCGCCCGCACCCGGCTCCTCGCGGGGACGCTGACGGCCGGCGGTAGGTACAGCAGACACCGCGGGGCCCTTGGACGACTCGTCGTCGTCCTTGCGATTGATGCCGTCGCCACGCAGCACGGACTCGACCTCCTCGCCCGACAGCGTCTCGTATTCGAGCAGCGCCTTGGCGACGGCGTGAAGCCCGTCCAGCTTTTCGTGCAGGATGCGCCGCGCGGTATCTTCGCCCGCCGTGATGAGCTTTCTGATCTCTTCATCGATGAGCTTGGCGGTATTGTCCGAAATGTTCTTCGTCTGCGTCACGGAATGGCCGAGGAAGACTTCCTGCTCGTTGCCGCCGTAGCGGACGCGGCCGAGAGCGTCGGACATGCCCCATTCCATGATCATGGCGCGAGCGAGTTGCGTGGCCATCTGGATGTCACCGGTCGCCCCGTTCGTGACGTTGTCGGCGCCGCCCAGAATGATCTCGGCTTCGCGGCCGCCGAACAGCACGGCCAAGCGCGAGATGCACCAGCTACGCGTGCGGCTATAACGATCGGCTTCCGGTAGGTTCATGGT
>CAMDMH010000650.1 GCA_945901835.1 Devosia equisanguinis
GCACCCGAGCCTTTTGGGCGAGGGTCCAGATCGGGGTATCTTTCGTCCACCAACCGATTCGCGAGCGCGCACATGTCCACGAAGACGACAGTTCCCGGCCTCACCGGCATCGAGCACATCGGCCTCACGGTGCCGGATATCGATGTCGCGTCGGCTTTCTTCGCGGACGTTATGGGCGGCGAGACGCTGTACGACATCGGCCCGTTCGAGGATGCCGACGACTGGATGGCCAACCATCTGGCACCGAAGAAAGGCGCGCACATCTACCGCATGCGCGTCGTCAAAATCGCCAACGGCCCCGTGCTCGAATTGATGCAGTTTTCAGGTCTGGCAGCGCCCGCTCCCGGCGGCTGGCACATGGCGTTCTACGTGGACGACATGGAGAACGCACTCGCCGCGCTGAAGGCCCACGATGTCGCGATACAGTCCGGCCCCGTCACGATGACCGAGGGTCCGAGCGCGGGCCTGCAATGGTTGTATTTCCAGGCGCCATGGGGCCAGCAGCTCGAACTCGTCAGCTATCCCGGCGGCACCGCAGCCTACCGCGAGCGGCGGCTCGAGGTCTGGCGGCCGCGCTGACACGGGACAATCGTCCGCTCACTGCGGCTCGATGCCGGCTTCCTTGATGACCTTGACCCATTGTTCTGCTTCCGCAGTGAAAAATTTCACTGTTTCGGTGCGGGATGTCGCGCCCACGTCGAGCGACAGCTTGCCGAGCAGCGCCAACGCGTCTGCGCTCTTCAACAAGGCCACGGTATCGGCATTCAACTTCTCGGCGATGGCATCGGCCATGCCGGGGGGAGCTACGAGGCCGAACCATGTCGTCGAGCGGAATCCGGGGAGGCCCGCTTCCGCCATGGTCGGGATCTCGGGAGCCGCCGGCGCACGCACGACGTCGCCCACGCCCAGGATCTTGGCCTTGCCGTCCTTGTACATCGGAACGCCCGTCGCGACCGTATCGAAGAACAGATCGACGTGGCCGGCTACGACATCGGTCAATGCGGGGATCGCGCCGCGATAGGGAACATGAACCATCTTGATGCCACCGCGCACTTCGAGCAGCGCGGCCGTCAGATGCGCCGTGGAGCCGACACCCGAAGACGCATAGTTGAGCTTGCCGGGGTTCGCTTTCGCATAGGCGATGAACTCGGTCAGCGTCTTCGCCGGAACCTTGTTGGCGACGACCATCACGTTGGGGATCTTCGCCAGCATGGTGATCGGCGTGAACTTGGTCGGCTCGTAGCCGGGGTCCTTGTAGAGGACATGGTTGAACGACAGCGGTGCGGGCGGGGCAACCATCAGCGTGTAGCCATCGGGCGCCGATCGCGCGACGCCGCGCGCCCCGAGGTTCATCGCAGCCCCCGCGACGTTCTCGACGATCACCGGGTTGCCGTTCCACCTCTTCTGCAGCCCCTCCGCCACGATCCGCGCGAGCGAGTCCGTAGTCGATCCCGCCGCAGAGGGCACGACTATCTTCACGGTGCGTGATGGAAAAACGTCTTGGGCCGACACTGGAAGCGCCGCCACGACGAGGGCCGCAATCAGGCTCCCTGCCCGCTTGATGAGCTGATCCACGTCTTGCCCTCCCCGTTCCGCGGCTCTGCGCGGTTCCTGCTGATCGGCCCGTCGAGCAGGCCCGCTCGGCCCGCCTAATCGCTCTGACAATCGCGTCTCGACAGCATCTGCCGTGCGGCTTCCTGCGGGATCGCATACTCTGACCCGTCGGAGAACTTCACGGCCTTCACTTGCCTGATCTTTTGCACGTGACGTTGGAGCGCTGCAATGGCTTCGTGCTCCTCACGCATCGCAAAGCGGCGAGCCTGCACCGCGCGCTGCACTTCGGACACATTGAAGGGAGTGACGGCGGGGATCGGCGGAGCGGGAGAAACCCGGCGCGTGCGCGCCAGTAGATCCGGGGGGATGCCGTGGTGCGCGAGGACCTGCTCGACCTCGGGTGCAAGGCCACGCCGGATTTCCTCGACGTTGAGCGCGAGGGGTGCGCTCACAATCATCATACGCGCCGAGTTGCTCTGGGTGCGAAGGCCGCAAATCGTGTCGACGAGTTGGCGTCTGCTCAGGTCCGATTTCGTTTGCTCGTATGCGAGACTTCGATCGAGAAACTCACCCTCTAGCGCGCCCGCGAGAGACTTCCATTCCGACGCCTCCAGTTTGGCCTGCAACAGGTTGACCGCTTCCTTGCGCTCCTGCCGCTCGGCGCTCAGCTCACGCTCACGGGCCGTCAGATCATGGCGGAGGTCACCCAGGCGGCTCGCCAACTCACCGGCCTCGCGCACCTGCCGGCTGTCGCCGGGCAAATGCCGCAACAGGTTTTCACCGACGCCGGCGGCGCCGATGACGACACCGATCACCACGCCGGTAAGGCCCCAGAGCACGGACACCAGCGAAGATGAACCGGACTCGCGGTTCGATGCGCGTTGCACCGGAACCAGTGGGCCATGGCGCGGCGTCTCACTGCTCATTGACAGGCACTCCATTCGACAAAACCGGCAGCGGCCCCCGTTATAGCAAGGCGGGCATGCCGGCTAAGGTAAATGGCGCGCGTAAACCCTACTTCAGCAAATACCCCCACTTCTCCCGGGCCTCCTTGCGGACCTCCGGCGATGACTGGTTGACCTTGGGGTACTGGTCCTTCCAGTGGAACGGCTTGCAGGCATCGATGATGGCGCGGGAGTTGGTGAAATCACCGCGCGCCTTCTGCTCGGGCGGGATACGCGGATCGAGCGGCGTCGACCACGCGTTGGTGATGAAATCGATCGAGGTCGCGGGATCGGAGCGCGTCAGCACCGCCCACATCACCTCTTCGAGGTTCGAGGGGTCTATATCCTCGTCCACCACGATCACGTAGCGGCCGGCATAGGCGCCCGCATGGCACATCGCGGCGACGTGGCCAGCCTGCTTGGCGTGCCCGCCGTAGCGCTGCTTGATCGCGACGACGAGCAGCAGCCGCGAGGTTCCCACCTCGTGCGCCCAGGCCGCGACAACGTCCGGCACGCCGGCCTTGACGATGTTCTCGCGCACGATCGCGGAGCGTGTCAGCGCACGATAGCGGGCGACCTCGTCGGGTGCCCGCTGCGGCACGCAGCCCAGCAGGATCGGATCGTTGCGATAGTGGATCGCCTTGATGTCCATCACGGGCTCGTCGCGCATGTCCGAGCCGTAATAGCCGA
>CAMDMH010000651.1 GCA_945901835.1 Devosia equisanguinis
TACGCCGTCGACGCAGCCGTGAGCCTGACACGAAACCAGTCGGAGAGCCGGATGCGGGAAATCTGCACGTCCGGTTCGATGAGCGGGGAGAGGAAACGGGACGAGGGCATCATGCCCGCGTTGCCGCGCCTCTCCTCGACTCTACTGCAACCGGACCGGGGAGGCCGCGAGTTCTTTCTATCGATTGGCGACAGCCGATATAACAGCCGATATAGAAGTGTTGAATCTATGGACGCGATCATCGGTTCGCACCACGTTAAAGGATGTCATTTCATGAAGCGTTCCGGGACTTTGCTTGCCGTCGGGGTGGCCGTTTTCATCGTCGCGGCGAAGCCTTCGCCGGCCGGCTCTCAGGCGTTTCCGTCGCAGAACATCCGGATCGTGGTGGGTTCGGGCGTTTCTACGCCGTCTGACATCCTGGCGCGCGTCGTCGCAACCGAGGTTTCAGCCGCCGAGAAGTGGACCGTGGTCGTAGAGAACCGGGCGGGCGCCTCCAACACCTTGGGCGGCGTTGAAGTGCTGAAGTCGCCAGCCGACGGGTACACCATCTTCAACGCAGGCCTGCCGATCGCGGCGGCACCAGCGCTGCAGGCGAAGATGCAGTTCGACCTGCTCAAGGATTTCCAACCGCTCATCCAATTATCACGAAACTACAACGTGCTGGTCGTGAACCCTACGTTCGAGGCACAGTCATTGTCCGACCTTGTCGCCGTGCTGAAGAAGAAGCCTGACCAGCTCAACTTTTCATCCGGCGGCCTCGGCACGCCCGCCCATCTGGTCGGCGAGTTGTTCAAGCAGCAGACCGGTGTCCGCGCCGCGCATGTGCCGTACGTACAGTTTCCCCAGGCGATCAACGACCTGCTGAACGGCACCAACCATTTCATGTTCATCACCACGCTGCCGGTGATGGGGCTGATCAAGGACAGCAAGCTCAATGCGCTCGCCGTGACGGCACCGAAGCGGCTGGAGGCGCTGCCTGAGGTCAAGACCGTCGGCGAGCTAGGCTTCAGCGGGCTCACCGTCGGCGACTGGAGCGGCATGATGGTAAAGGCCGGTACGCCGCCCGCTATCGTCGAGCGGCTCAATGTGGCGCTCAATGCGGCCCTCGAGAAGCCTGCAGTCTTGTCAGCCTTCGGTCGCCTGGCTGCTGAGCCAGTCGGCGGCGGACCGGACGTTTTCGGCAAACAATTGCGCGAGGATGTTGAGCGTTGGGGTAAGGTCATCGCCGCGTCTGGCATCAAGCCGAAGTGAAAGGACGACGAGCCGCCTCGACCAAAATGGCAGGATGGCTCGATCGGTGAGCGTCGTACCGGTGCTGAACACACCTGTTGCAAGAAATGCAGTACACGGCGCCGAGCAGCTTGACGCTGGGAGGTGGCGGGCCAACGCGAGTGATGTTGTTGCCAAAATACACAGCGCATCCTGATCGATTCACGCTGCGACTTCCGGACCTGGCCCACTGCCTTCATAGCGGCGTCGATGGAACAAGAACGGTCTCTGGCGAGCAGCGGAAGTCGTTCGGCCAGCCGCCGACCAAGCGGCCGCCCCTCACTCTCAGGTCAGTGCCCGAGGGCAAGCCCTCGCTCTCTCCCCGTCAGGTCGGGGAGAGAGAAGACCGAAGCGCCACCTCAAACGAGTGCCGGGTATGCGCCGCCATCGAGGTGCATGTTCATGCCGGAGATGAAGCCGGCGTGGGCGCAGCAGAGGAACGCGCAGGTGGCGCCGAATTCCTCGGGCGTACCGTAGCGGCCGGCGGGGATGCCCGAAATCTGATCGGCGCGGGCTTCCTCGCGGGTCCAGCCTTTGATCTTCATCATGCGGGTGGCGAGTTGATACTGGCGGCCGGTGTCGATGCGCTCGGGCAGCATGTTGTTGAAGGTGATGTTGTGCTTGGCGAAGTCGCGGGAGAGGCCCTTCATCACGCCGGTGAGGCCGGTGCGTGCGCCCGACGACAGCGCCATGTGCGCGCGCGGCGTCGTCACCATCGCCGAGGTGATGTTGACCACGCGGCCGAACTTGCGCTCGACCATGTGCGGCAGCACCGCGTGCGTCAGCATCAGGGCTGCCACCATGTTGCCCTCGAGCGCCTTCATCCAGTCCTCGTGCGTCGTCTCGAGGAACAGCTTGGGTTCGGGGCCGGCGTTGTTGTTGACGAGGATGTCGGGCTTCGGGCACGCGGCGAGAACGGTCTTGCGCCCGTCCTGCGTGGTGATGTCGGCCTGCACGCCTGATACGGTCACCTTGGGGAACTTCGCCTTCAGCTCGGCCACCGCCTTGTCGAGGCTCTCCTTGCCCGTGCCGTTGACGAACACGTTGACGCCCTCGCCCGCCAACGCTTCCGCGCAGGCCCGGCCCAGCCCCCGGCTCGACGCCGCGATCAGCGCCGTGCGCCCTTGAATGCCCAGTTCCATTTCCGTCTCCTCGGTTTCGACGTCCCCTCGCCGGCCAGCTGTGCTTGACAACCCGCCGTTGGTATCGCGAGCGTCCAGCATACCCGCCGGCGCGGTCCCGCAACAGGGTTCCCGTCGGGACATATTTCTACGAGGAAGCTAAGCATGGCCGCCCAAAAGCTGATCCCCACCACGACCGTGGGCAGCTATCCCCAGCCCGATTGGCTGATCGACCGGAAGACGCTGATGTCCGGCCCCGTGCCGCGCACGCGGCGTTCCGAGCTGTGGCGCATCGCCGACCAGTATCTCGAAGAAGCGCAGGACGACGCCACCCTCGTCGCGATCCGCGATATGGAACGCGCGGGCCTCGACATCATCACCGACGGCGAGATGCGCCGCGAGAGCTATTCGAACCGCTTCGCTACCGCGCTCGAAGGCATCGACAACGAGAACCCCGCGCTCATTCCCCAGCAGCAGGCGGGACGTTCCACCGCCGTGCCGCGCGTCATCGCCCCGATCAGATGGACGGGCCCCGTCGAGGTGCGTGACGTCGAGTTCCTGCGCGCCAACACCGACCGCAAGATCAAGATCACGCTGCCCGGTCCTTTCACGATGGCCCAGCAGGTCGTCGACGAGCACTACAAGGACCTGGAGGCGATGACGATGGCGTTAGCCGCCGCCGTCAACCAGGAAGTTCGCGCGCTCGCGAAAGCCGGCGCCGACGTGATCCAGCTCGACGAGCCCTGGCTGCGCAACAATCCGGAGGCCGCCCGGAAGTTCGCGGTGAAAGCGATCG
>CAMDMH010000652.1 GCA_945901835.1 Devosia equisanguinis
GACCAGCTCGGCGTGGCACTGCTCCTCGGTTCCGTAACGCTGACAGAATTCGATGAAGCTCAGCCCCTTCTGGAACTGCACCTTGTTGCGTGGCATGTCGGCCTCCCGTCCGGCGTCGGAAGACCGCGTAACAAGCGGATGTGGCGGCACAGAGGTGATGACGGGGTAATCAAGTCGGTCGTTATGCCAACGCCGGCGGTTGGTCTGGGCGCGAGCTCGAAGCCTAGGGTTCACGTGGCTGAGGTTCGGGCTCCTAAGGTTCTGGGGGATCGCGTGGCCGACCGGTCGGTGCTGCTGATGGTCGAAAATGCCAACCGCATGTTCGAGGCGCACATCGGTGCATTACTCGAGCCCTTCGATCTCACCTTCGAGCTGATGAACCTCGTCTATGTCATCGACGATCTCGAAGGCGGGACGATCGCTGCAGTGCAGGCGGCCGCCGGCTGGGAGTTGGATAAAGTGGCGGCTGGCGTGCGCGCGCTGCAGTTGCGGGGGCGCGTCACGCGGCCCCGTCCGAAGGAGGATCCCGAGACGATTGTCGTTCGGCTTACAACTCAGGGCCGCATGAAGGCTCGGCGGGCGCACAACGCCATCGAGCGGCTTCAGGAGCGAGCCGGGGGGGGTGGCTCGGGGCGCAGCGGGAGCCTTTGCTGGCCGCGCTGGCGCGCCTGGCGCTGTTGCCAGCACTGCCGGGTGACCGGGACAGGTGACACGTCGATGCCGGCCGGGGGCGTCAACGGGAAACGATAGGCAACTTCTGTCGGACGGCCTGTCATTTCCGATCAGTGGTAGGAAGTTCGATGTGGTTTAGAGAGTTGCCGCTTCCAGATGAGTAGGGATTCGTCTCGCAGGTGGCCTGTTCGTGTCCTTCCGGGGCTTGCGCGACGGCCCCGCATCATTACATGAAGCACATCGGTAAACCCCCGAGGGAGGATTGCATGAACCCCGAAGAACGCCAGATGATTACCGGTCTGTTCGACCGCATGCGGCAGCAGGGCATGGTCGACAAGGATCGTGACGCTGACGCGCTGATCCGGGACACCGTCCGGCAGATGCCGGATGCGCCTTACATCATGGTGCAGACCATTCTGGTTCAGGAGATGGCGCTGCAGAACGCGCAGCAACAGGTTCAGGAAATGGAGGACCGCGTTCGCGCCCTCGAGGCTCAGGCCCGTCCGCAGCAGAGTTCAGGCGGCAGTTTCCTCGGCGGATTATTCGGCGGCGGCGCAAAGCCGGCGGCTGTTCCGGCCGCAGGGCGCCAATCCGGCGGGTTCGCGGCTGCACCTGCTCGTGCAGGCAGCCCATGGGGCAGCGCCCCCGGGGGTGCGCCGCAGCAGGGTGGTTATGCACCTCAACAGGGCGGCATGATGCCGATGCAACAGCAGGCTCCGGCCGGCGGCGGCTTCATGAAGTCGGCGATGGCAACGGCCGCGGGTGTCGCGGGCGGTATGCTGGCGGCGAGCGCGATTTCCAACATGATGAACGGTGGCTCGTCGGCGCAGGCTGCTTCGGCGAACAAGCCGGCGGGCGCCGACGGCAACGATCCCGGTGGCAGCTACGCGCAGAACAGCGAAGGTAACGATCCCGCCGGCAGCTACGCTCAGCCCGCCGATGAGGGTAACGATCCCTCGGGCTCTTACGCCGACGACCAGGGCGGCTACGACGACGGCGGCGGTTACAGCGAGGAATAGTCTCGCGGTCCCGCCTCACGTCTGGTTTATTGCGCCGCGGAGAGTAATCTCCGCGGCGTTTCTGTTCCTGTCGGGCAGCGCTTCAGCTCTTCGTGCTGGCAAGCCCGGCGACATCCAGGGCGAAGGCGTATTCGATCGCGATCTCGCGCAGCGACTCGAAGCGGCCGGAAGCGCCGCCGTGGCCTGCGTCCATATTGACCTTCAGCAGCACGAGATTGTCGTCGGTCTTGCGGTCGCGCAGGCGCGCGACCCATTTCGTCGGCTCCCAGTACGTGACCCGTGGGTCGCTGAGGCCGGCGAAAGCGAAGATGTGCGGGTACGGTTTCGCCGCGACATTGTCATAGGGGCTGTAGGAACGGATGATTTCGAAATCCTCGCGGCTTTCGATGGGGTTGCCCCACTCTGGCCATTCCGGGGGCGTGAGCGGCAGGTCCTTGTCGAGCATCGTATTGAGCACGTCGACGAAGGGGACGTTGGCAATGATGGCTAGGAACAACTTGGGTGCCATGTTGGCGACCGCGCCCATCAGCATGCCGCCGGCCGAGCCGCCGTTGGCGACGATGTTGCCGCGCGTCGTCCAGCCTTCGGCGATCAGGTGGTCCGCGGCGTCGATGAAGTCGGTAAAGGTGTTGAGTTTGGTCTTGTGCCGGCCGTTGGTGTACCAGCGGTAGCCCTTGTCCTTGCCGCCGCGGATGTGCGGGATCGCGAACACGAAGCCGCGGTCGACCAGGGACAGTCGCGAGATCGAAAAGCCGGCGGGGATGGCGATGCCGTAGCTGCCGTAGCCGTAGAGGAAGACGGGGGCGGTGCCGTCCAGCGGCGTGTCCTTGTGGTAGAGGAGCGATATCGGCACGAGCTCGCCGTCGCGAGCAGGAGCCTGCAGGCGGCGCGTGACATAATCCGCTGGGTTGTGGCCGCTCGGGACCTCCTGTGTCTTGCGGAGGGTGCGGGCGCGGGTCTCCATGTCGTAGTCGAACACCTGGGCGGGCGTCGTCATCGACGAATACGTGAAGCGGATCATGGCCGTGTCGTATTCGTAGCCGCTCGACAGGCCGAGCGAATAGGCTTCCTCGGCGAAGGCGATCTCGTGCTCTGCGCCATCTGACCAGCGGTGCACGACGATGCGCGGCAGGCCGTCCTCGCGTTCGAGGCGGACGAGGTGGCCGGCATAGGCGACGGTGTCGAGGATCAGCCGGCCGGGCTTATGTGCGACGAGATCGGTCCAGTTCGCCAGGCTCGGCGACGCGACGGGGACGGTGCAGATCTTGAAGTCCTCGGCGCCGTCCGTGTTGGTCGAGATGACGAGACGGTCAGCGTGGTGGTCGATGCTGTATTCGTGGCCGAAGCTGCGGGCGGCCACGAGGACCGGTGGCGACGTGGGCGCCGTCGCGTCGATCAGGTGGACCTCGCTCGTCTGGTGGTCGTGGATGTCGATCAGAACGTAGCGCCCCGATTGAGTTTGGCTCACACCGACGTAGTAGCCGTGGTCGGCCT
>CAMDMH010000653.1 GCA_945901835.1 Devosia equisanguinis
ATCCCGACAAGGTCAGCGACCAGATCTCGGATGCGATCCTCGACGAATTCCTGCGCAACGACATCAAGCTGGGCATCGCCGACGATAGCCTCGTCAACACGCGGCTCGGCTGCGAGACACTGTGCACCACCAACAAGGTCGTGATCGCCGGCGAAGGACGTGGCCAGGCTCCGCTGTTCCACAAGTGGGGCAAGCACGCCCAGATCAACCGCGAACTGATCACCGAGATCGCCCGCGGCGTCATCAAGGACATCGGCTACAACCAGGACGGTTTCTCCTGGCACGGCGCGGACGTCGAGGTCGAATTGCACGGCCAGTCGCCCGACATCGCCATGGGCGTCAACGAGAACAAGAAGGGTGAGGAAGGCGCCGGCGATCAGGGCATGATGTTCGGCTTCGCCTGCACCGAAAGCGAAGTGTACGAGAAGAACTCGTTCATGCCCGCGCCGATCTACTTCAGCCACAAGATCCTCAAGGTCCTGTCCGAGCAGCGCCGTTCCGGCAAACTCGCCGACCTCCAGCCCGACGCCAAGAGCCAGGTAACCGTGCGCTACGAGGACGGCAAGCCCGTCGGCGCGGCCAAGGTGGTGGTGTCGACTCAGCACAACCAGTCCAATGCAAAGGGCAAGGACTACTCGCCCGCGATGATCAAAGACATGATCGCGGACGCGGTCGCCTCCGCCCTGCCGAAGGGCTGGATGCCCAAAGAGAAGGACTTCCTCGTCAACCCGACCGGCAACTTCGTGGTCGGCGGCCCCGATGGCGACTGCGGCCTGACCGGCCGCAAGATCATCGTCGACACCTACGGCGGGTATGCCCGTCACGGTGGCGGCGCGTTCTCCGGCAAGGACCCGACGAAGGTCGATCGCTCGGCCGCCTACGCAGCGCGCTACCTCGCCAAGAACGTCGTGGCCGCAGGCCTGGCCGAAAAGTGCGAGATCCAGGTCGCCTACGCCATCGGCGTTGCCGACCCGATGTCGCTGTTCGTCGACACCTTCGGAACCAGCAAGCACGGCCCGGAGATCGACGCCAAGCTGGAGAAGATCCTGGCCGAACTGTTCCCGATGCGTCCGACCAACATCCGCCGGACGCTGCAGCTCAACAAGCCGATCTACAAGCGCACCGCTGCGTACGGCCACTTCGGCCGCGCACCCGAGCGTGACGGCGGCTTCTCCTGGGAGAAGGTCGACCTCGCAGCGGCGATCAAGAAGGCCGTCGGCGGCTGAGCGCTGTCTGCCGACAATGCCGTACTAGTGGCGGGGTGGCGCACAGGCGCCGCCCCGCTGTGTTATAAGTCCAGCTTTCCGAGCAATCAGGGAGAGGAACGATGTTCTCACACGTCATGGTAGGCGCCAGCGATGTCGTCGCGTCCCAAAGATTCTACGATGCAGTCTTCAGTACGCTCGGCGTACCCGCCTCGAAGATCGATCCGAAGGGTCGCGCCTGGTGGCGCACGAAGACTGGCACATTCGGCATCACCACGCCCCTCGATGGCAAGCCCGCATCTCCTGCCAATGGCGGCACGATCGGCTTCGTGTGTGAGAGCGTCGAAATGGTACAGGCTTGGCATGCCGCAGGACTGGCCAACGGCGGCGCGAGCATCGAGGATCCGCCGGGCTGGCGCGAAGGCGCAGCGGGCAAACTCTATCTGGCATACCTGCGCGACCCCGCTGGCAATAAGATTTGCGCGATGCACCGCGGCTGAACCCGACACTTACTCGCGTCTCCGGGTCTGGCACACTCGCGCCATGACCCGACGACGACCTCGCCCGGAAAAATCGGTGGACCATCAGAGCATCGACAAGCGCGAACTGCGATCCTTCGGACGCCGCCACGGCCGCAAACTCAGCCCGCGGCAGGAAGCGTTGCTCGCCGATCTTCTACCGCGTGTTCGCGTCGATCTGACGAGCCCCTTACCGTCGGTCTCGGCCCGTTCTGGATTGACACGCCCCCTCTGGCTCGAGATCGGCTTCGGCGGCTCCGAACATTTGATCTGGCAGGCAGAGCAGAACCCCGGCGTGTACATCATCGGCTGCGAGCCCTTCGAAGAAGGCGTCGTCAAAGCACTCGGTGCCATCGAAGCAAAGGCCCTGACGAACGTCCTGCTCCATGCCGACGACGCCCGCGCGGTCCTGCGCTGGCTCCCCGCCGCGAGCATCGATCGCTGCTTCGTCCTGTTCCCCGATCCTTGGCCCAAGAAGCGGCACGCCAAGCGGCGGCTCATTACCCCGACGACCCTCGGTCTGCTGGCACGCGTGATGAAGCCCGGGGCCGAACTTCGCATCGGAACCGATATCGGCGATTACGCCCGCACCGTCCTCCTCGCGATGCAATCCACCCCCCAATTCCAGTGGCAAGCTGCCTGCGCCCGAGACTGGCGTATCCGTCCCGACGACTGGCCGGAAACCCGCTATGAAGCAAAAGCCGTCCGCGAGGGACGCAATCGCTACTACCTCCGCTTCCGCCGCTCGCTCGTCCCAGCCTGAGCGCAGCCCCGGTCAAGATTCGGCACTGGTCCGCCCTTCAGCGGCGCAAGCCTGCCAACTATCGCTCGCCATCGCCTCGATTTGCTCTTGCCTTCAAAGGCCTCATCACATATGCTTGAACTGCTCATGATCATCTCAACTTCGGGAGTGGGCCCCTCCGGGGTCCGCTCTTTTTTTGTTCGAGTCGGCCGGTTCGGGGCCATTAACGCTCCGGCCAAGCAGCCTCGGCGTCCGGACATGAACAACCAAACCGACCAAGCACCTGAAAATTCGAGCCTCCCGACCGACGCGCCCCCTGCGGCCAGCGTCCGGTTCGCCGTCGAGCATGGCCAGGCCGGAGAAATCGCCACCATCGCGGAGCCGATCCTCGAAGGTTTGGGCTTCCGGCTCGTGCGGGTCAAAATCAGTGGTGGAGATGAAGGACCGGTCGTGCAAGTTATGGCCGAGCGGCCGGACGGCACGATGGCGATCGAGGACTGCGAGACGGTGTCGCGCGATCTCTCTGCGGTATTCGACACGTTCGATCCGATCAGCAGCGCCTACCGCCTCGAAGTTTCTTCACCCGGGATCGACAGGCCCCTTGTCAGGGCGAGCGATTTCGACGACTGGAGCGGGCACGAGGTCAAACTAGAGCTGAAGGAGCCGGTCAGCGGACGCAAGCGCTGGCGCGGCGAGATCGAAGGGCTCGTCGATG
>CAMDMH010000654.1 GCA_945901835.1 Devosia equisanguinis
TGGTATGACACGACGCGGCCGATGGCATTCGGCGGCTTCAGTGCGCTGGCGACTTCGAGCCACGACGTCAGCTATGTCGGGGGCAAGCTGCGGGCGGCCTATCTGCTGGGAATCGGCGACTGGTACCTGAAGCCACTGCTCGACATCAATGCCACCCGGCTTTCGCTCGGCGGGTTCACCGAAACCGGAGCAGGCGGCGCCAATCTTGTCGTCGGCAGCACCGATAAAACCGTGTTGAGCGCTTCGCCGGCGCTGGAGATCGGCGCGAAGTGGGCGCTGTCGCCGTCGATGCTGCTGCGGCCCTACGTGCGGGGCGGCGCCACATTCTACAGCCACACCGATTTCGGGGTGACAACGACATTCTTCGGCACGCCATCCGGCGTGGCCGGGTTCACGACGACGACCTCGATCGACCGCGTGGTGGCCGACGTATCGGCCGGCGCGGACCTGTTCGTCGCGGCCGACACCGCGCTGAAATTCAACTACGATGGACAGTTCGGCGAGACCATCCGCCAGCACAGCGTCGGCGGCCGCGCTAGCTTCAGATTCTAGAACGTCACCCGACCGGACGGAATCACTCGGATCGTAAAGTGGTCGATATAGCTACACGCCCCGAATATGCCTGTAATGCCGCCCAGTAACTTGCGCACCACCAAGGCGTTTTCCCGCGCCGAGGACTTCCCTGCGTGACCGCGCGGCCCCACCTGCGCTATCATTGCTCCCATACGACTTCCCGACTTCCCGGCCTAACATTCCCCAAAATGCGCATCGCCCTCTACCAGCCGGACATTCCGCAGAACGCGGGCACGATCATGCGGATGGCGGCGTGCCTCGGCATCGCTGTGGAATTTATCGAGCCGGCAGGCTTCGATGCCTCGGACCGCAACCTGCGGCGCGCGGGACTCGACTATCTCGCGCATCTCGAGTTGACGCGGCATGAAAGCTGGGAGGCGTTCCAAGCGTGGCGGATGGCGCTGGCCACGGTGCCGCGACTGGTGCTGCTGACGACGCGGGCGAAGACGGGGTATCTCGAACACCTGTTCGCGCCCGACGACATCCTCCTGCTGGGTCGCGAAAGTGCGGGCGTGCCGGATCATGTGCACGATGCGGCGGACGCACGCATCAAGGTGCCGATGCGCGCGGGCCTCCGTTCGCTCAATGTCGCCGTCGCGGCGGCGATGGTGACGGGCGAGGCGTTTCGGCAGACGGGCGGTGCGGTGCCGGTGTAGTGGCACGGCAGAACCGCCGACGTGATTTTGCTGCGCGGCCCCCTTTACGACGACACTAGGGCGTGCGACGCGTTTCCTGTCCACAAGCGCTGGGGGGCGCCACTGGCCAAGTCCATTATCCTGTCATTATTATAAGATCACGCTCGGCGGCGGGCCCCACTACCCGTAGCCCCATCAGGACATGCTAATGCGAGCTGTGGCCAAGCCCATGCGTAACACCATTGCCGTGATGAACACCAAAGGCGGCGTCGGGAAGTCGACGGTGGTGCTCGCGCTGGCGGAGACGCTGTCGGCGTTTCACGGCAAGAACGTCCTGATCATCGACTCGGACTCGCAGGCCAGCGCCAGTTCCATGTTGATGACGACCGACAGCCTGTTCAAGCTGCAGCAGGAAGGGCTGACGATCGTCGACTATCTCGTCAAGATCGTGCTGCACGACGAGAAGACCGATTGGCCGAAGTTCGTCGTACGCGATCTCTCCGATGTCGACGACGCCCGGTCGGTGTATCTGATCCCCAGCGACATGGAGCTGACACTGCTCGAGCGGGAGGTGTCGAAGGGGGGACATCACCGCCGCCTGCGCTCCACGATCAAGGGGCTGCTCTATGCGGTGCGCCCGGTGTTCGACGTGGTGCTGATCGACTGTCCGCCGGGCCTATCGGTGCTGACGGAGTGCTGGCTGCGCGAAGCCGATTTCCTCCTGTCACCGACCAAGCCCGACTATGTGTCAGTCTGTGGGCTCGAGGTGTTCCGCCGCTTCAAGTCGCTCAATCCTGAAATGGGGTTCGCCGAGAACATCGGCGTGCTCATCAGCATGAAAGACAAGCTGTCGGCATCCGACGAAGAATACCATCGCTGGCTGAAGGAGAACGGCGACAACCGGTGTTTCGAGCAGGCGGTTCCGCGCAGCAATGCTTTGCAGGATGCGGCGCGGTTCTCCAAGCAGCAGCGCTCCTATGCTGCCAAGTACCCCGGTGAAGCCGGCCTGGCGATCAAATCGCTGGCGAAGGAAGTGCTGGAGCGGCTCCAGACGGCCGATACCGTGGGAGCGGGTGCCGCGTTGGGGAAGTCCGTCGCGGCGCAATAGCCTCGACTTGGTATAGGGCTGAGAACCGGTCTGAGGTCTGGGCCAAGAACTGGGAAACCTCAGTGCGGAACGCTCACGAAGCTGCCCGGTTTGTCCCGAGCTTGGGCGGCGATTCCCGACTCAACAGCGCACATGCATGCGAGAAATCGGATACGCAGCGATCCGCGATATCGGGCGTCGAGGTCGCGCGATAGGCAACCGCGGCGGTCAGGCATGCCAGCAATCGAGAGAGCGCTGCGCGCGCCTCCGGCGTGTGTGCCTCAGCCAACGCCTTGAGGACAGCGTCCTCCAGATGGTCGGCGGCGCTTCCGCCCAAAAGGCTCTTGAGATCACCATACTCCATGGCGCGCCCTTCACGTGAACAACACTCGGAACCCGCGAAAAGTGCCGGCAGCCGGCCTCCCCCAATTCGCTTCTCGAGTATTTGATACACTGCAATGACTGCGCGACGTATCGTCCGGGCGGGAAGATGACATATCGCGAAGTGTGGGTAAACAGCTCAGAGCAACTCGGCGCGGTGAAGGAAAATACATTTACTTTCAGATTCTTAAAGCTTGATAACGAGCAATTCGTCAGTACAAGCTGCGCACGGCGGGAGAAGCAGTGTGTCATCAAGCATAGTTACGGTGTTGCCCAAACAACGCCGAAAACCCCACCCGGGCGGGGCAAGGCCTGATACAAAAATGAAACGGAAGCGATCGTGTTTCCGACCGCAAAGAGATCTGGAGCGGGCGAAGGGATTTGAACCCTCGACCCTCACGTTGGCAACGTGATGCTCTACCCCTGAGCTACACCCGCATCCATCCGCGCTGTATCTCACAGCCATAAAACAATGTCAACTGCTTGCAAAATCAAGGGTTT
>CAMDMH010000655.1 GCA_945901835.1 Devosia equisanguinis
GGTGCACGACATCCACCCGTTCGTGGAAAGCGAGATAGTGCGGCGCGGTGCGGCGCGGCACGGTATCACATGGCACTATTGCCGGCCGCCGGTGGTCGATCTCGAATACGAGATGGACTGCCGGGGGATCGAGCACGAGCAGGTGGTTCAGGTGTGAGCGCGGCCGGGGACCGCCCGCTCGGGCTTTCCCTTGCGCATGCCTCGTGTCGCGCTATATCCAGCTCGTTTTGCCACCAACCTGCGAGCCAACAGATATGAGCGACACGAAGAGCGCGGCTCAGAGCCACCAATTCCAGGCGGAAGTGGCCGAGCTGCTGCACATGATGGTGCACTCGGTCTATTCCGAGCGGGACATCTTCCTGCGCGAGCTGATTTCGAATGCCTCGGATGCGTGCGACAAGCTCCGCTACGAGGCGATCGCGAAGCCGGATCTGCTGGGCGACGATCCCGATCTGAAGATCCGCATTCGTGGCGACAAGGCCGCCGGTACGCTGACGATCTCGGACAACGGAATCGGGATGGACGCGCAGGAGCTCGTCGACAATCTCGGTACGATCGCGCGGTCTGGTACGAAGGCTTTCGTCAAGCGGCTGACCGAGGCGAAGGAAGGCAGCGGGCTGATCGGTCAGTTCGGCGTCGGCTTCTACTCGGCGTTCATGGTGGCGGATCGGATCGAAGTGACGAGCCGCAAGGCCGGCACGACGGAAGCCGCGACGTGGGTCTCGACGGGAGGTGCCGGCTTCGAGGTCGGGCCTGCGAGCGAGGACGATGCGGGACGGGTGCCGCGCGGGGCGCAGATCGTGTTGCACCTCAAGGACGACGCGAAGACGTACGCCGAGGCGTTCGAGATCGAGCGGCTGGTGCGGACGTATTCCGATCACATCCTGTTCCCCATCATGCTTGCGGAGGAGAAGGGCGAGCTTCGCCAGATCAACGCGGCGAGTGCCGTTTGGCAGCGCTCGAAGTCCGAGTTGAAGCCCGAGGATTACACGCAAGCCTACCGGACGATCGCGGGGGCGTTCGACGAGCCGGCGATGACACTGCACTATCGCGCGGAAGGCCGGCAGTCCTATGCGGTGCTGTTGTTCGCGCCGACGACGCGGCCGTTCGATCTGTTCGATCCGGGCCGTAAGGGGCGCGTGAAGCTCTATGTGCGGCGCCTGTTCATCGGCGACGATACGGAGCTGCTGCCACCTTATCTGCGCTTCATTCGCGGCGTGATCGATAGCGAGGATCTGCCGCTCAACATCAGCCGCGAGATGCTGCAGAACAACGCGCAAGTAGCGCAGATCCGCAAAGCGGTGACGGGGCGTGTCGTCTCGGAGTTGGAGACGCTGGCTTCGAAGGAGCCGGCGACGTTCGCAACGGTGTGGGAAGCGTTCGGCGGCGTGATCAAGGAAGGCATCTACGAGGATCACGAGCGGCGCAATCAGCTTCTCGGGCTCGCGCGGTTCCGCTCGACAAAGGACGCCTCGAAGGACGGCGCGTTGCGTTCGCTGAAAGACTACATCGCGGACATGCGGCCGGGGCAGAACGCGATCTACTATCTGACGGGCGACAATCTCGACCGCGTGAAGTCGAGCCCGAAGCTCGAGGCGGCACGTGCGCGCGGCGTCGAGGTGCTGCTGCTCACGGATCACGTCGATGCGTTCTGGACCTCGGTGCCGCATACGTTCGAGGAAAAGCCGCTCCGCTCGCTCAGTCAGGGCGATGTCGATTTCGGCGAGGTGGCGCTGCTCGACGACAAGAAGGACGAGGCGGACAAGACGACTGCCGTCGACGATGCTGTCATCACCGCAGCGGTGAAGGCGGTGCTCGGCGACAAGGTAACGAGCGTGCGTGCTTCACAGCGGCTGACCGACAGTGCGGCGTGTCTGGTCGCTGAGGGACGTGGGCCCGATCGCGAGCTGGAGCGTCTGCTGGCCATGCAGGAGCGCGGGACGGGGACAAAGCCGATCCTGGAGATCAATACGCGGCATGCGCTGGTGAAGGCGATTTCGGCCGTCAAGCTCGGCGGGCGGGAGGCCGATGTCGGCGACCTCGCGGAGCTGCTGTTCGATCAGGCGTGCATTCTCGACGGCGAGGTGCCGGAGGATCCGGCGGCGTTCGCGGCGCGGCTCAACCGGCTCGTGGTGCGCGGGCTCGAGGTGTAGTGGAACCTGGGCGGCACACGTCGCCGCCCAAGGTCCGCATCGTGATCGTCAGGGTCAGTTCAGTTGTTGAGTGCCTTTGCCGTTTCGAGGTCGAGGTCGCGGGTAACGGTGAGTTTGGCCTTCTGCTGGAAACAGCGGATGGCCGACGAGGTGGCGGAGCCCATCGCGCCGTCGACCTTCGTCCGGCAGCCCTTTGCGACCAGCTTCTGCTGCAAGGTCTTCACGTTCGGATTGCAGTTCTTGCTGTCCGACGACCGGCACGAGGTCGGTGCGAATTCATAGATCGGTGAGCGGTTCGTAACGGGTACCTCGCACGGCTTGCCGCGCGCCTCGCAGCGCAGAAGCAGCCCGAACGAGGTGTGGGCGCAGCGGCCGATCGAGCCGTCGCGGGCGCGCTCGAATTCGGCCCAGCTCTCGCCGTACTTGAACAGAGTTTCGCGGCGCCAGTTCTCGATGGCGTTGCGGCGCGCGCCGGCTTCGGTGAGAGAGGCGCGGCCGGTGGCAACGATTTCATCGTTCTTGCATGATTGGGCGCTGGCGGCGGTTGAGACAGCCAAGAGGGATCCTGCCGTCGTCAGCACCGCGATCAGCATTGCACTCAGTGAATTCCGCATCTGTTGTTCTCCTCGATGGAGCCAATTCGAATAGTTCGCCGACCAGTTGGCCGAACAGTTGGCTTCGTGCTGCGCACGGTTTCCACCATGCACAGCGACACCTGTTCAGCACTGCGTCCGGTCAATTCGATGGCAACGGTCGGGAAGAGGAAAAGATCCCTTCGGATGCGGTGTTTCAGCCGGATGATCTCAGCCGACGGTATTTTCTAGCAGCCGCGACGGGTTGCCGACGAGGATCGCGTCCTTCTGCGCGTCGTCGAGCTTGAGGCTGCGGACGTAGCGCACGGCGTCCATCATCCCCATGTCGAAGGGATAGTCGGTGCCGAGCAGGACGTGGTTGGCACCGGACTGGCTTACCAGGAACTCCAGGTGCGGGGCGGAGTGCAGGATCGTGTCGTGATAGAGCCG
>CAMDMH010000656.1 GCA_945901835.1 Devosia equisanguinis
GTGCGCCGGCGGACGATGGCTGCCGCGATGGCGCGCGACCGGCGTTCCTCGCCGAGTTGGTAGAAGATGTCGGCGAGTTCTGCTTCGGGTGTCTGGTTGACGACTTCGGCAGCGGACGGACCAGCGCCCTCGGAAAGCGCGCCGGCTGCTTGGCCCATGCGCATGTCGAGGGGGCCGTCCGACTGGAACGAGAAGCCGCGTTCGGCTTCGTCGAGTTGCATCGAGGAGACGCCGATGTCGAACACGATGCCGTCGGGTGCTGCATGGCGGCTACGAACGGTTTCGGCCAAAGTAGCGAAGCGGGCTTCGATCACGTCGAGCCGGCCCGCGAATTCGGCCAACATCGGGGCTGCGGCGTCGATCGCGCTGGGGTCGCGGTCGAGTGCCAGGACTTTGCAGTCCGCTACTTCTAGGATCGCGCGCGTGTAACCGCCTGCGCCGAAGGTGGCGTCGACGTAGGTCTTGCCATCGACCGGGCGCAGCGCGCCCAGCACTTCGGCCAGCATGACGGGGATGTGTGGGGCAGGCGAGGAAGCGTGCGTCTCGCCTGCCGGTACTCTGCGAGAGGTCGTCATGGAGACAGCCTTCGCATATCGGAGCCGACTAGTTCAACAGCCCGCGCTCGTCAGCTCTGGCTGCTTCCGCTTTCGCCTTCAGGTTTGCGCCCGGCTGCAAAAAGGCGGCGATGCTCGTGGACCTTGGCGCGGGCTGCTTCCCGGCGCTCGGCGAAGCGTTCGGGTTGCCAGATCTGGAACTTGTCGCCCAGGCCGACAAAAGTGACTTGGGCAGTGATGCCGGCATGCGCACGAAGCGGCTCAGGAAGGACGATACGGCCGTCGCCATCGAGGCTGAGGACCTGGACGTCGCCATAGAGCGCGACAGAGAGCTGATCCCGCTCGTCAGAATAGTCCGGCAGGCCCGCGAGAAGCCCGTCGATCTTCTGCGCAAGTCTTTCGCCGCCTGCATCGAGGGCAGGAGCGTCGAGCGAGGGGTAGCAGTAGATGCCGGCGCCGCTCTTGCCGGCGTCGGCGCCGCCATACGTGTCGCGTTCGAGGACGGCGCGGAAAGGCGCGGGAATGGAGACGCGGCCTTTGGCGTCAATCTTGTTCGTGAAGGTCGAGACAAAGCGGTCCATCCTATCTTGCCTTTGACGGCGCACTGGCGCCGGGCCGCGGTTGCGGCCTCGACCGGCAGGGCCGGCCGGGACGAAGGACGCAACAAGACTGAACCACTCTTTCTGGTTTCACGGCGCGCTGGTCACTGGAGACTGGCGCCGGGCCGCAGTCGCGGCCTCGACCGGCAGGGCCGGCCGTGACGAGAGACGCAACGAAGAGAACAAACCCTCACTTTTTGCCTTTCACGACGCACTGGCGCCGGGACGTTCACTCACCGAACGAACTCCAGGAAAAAAGCCGGGGCGCGTGGCGGTCGCAGGTGCCGGAAAATCCCGCTGGTTCCGACCAGCGCCCAGCCACGTCCCCGTGCCCATGATGCGATATGGGCTTGCATGGGATCTCATGGGATTTGATGGGTGTCAATGGATTCGAATGGTCGCGTGGTGTGGATAAGTGGTGTGGGTAGCTGAATTGCCGATTTCCGATGCGCTCGAGGCGCAGCGTCGCGACTCGCGAAGGGCCCCGGGGGCTGCAGGTGCTCGCTCCGGGGCGCGTTTGTGAATTGGTGCGCTGCCTAAAGAATTGTCTTAGGATCGATGCACGAAGCGGAGAGTGCGTGGCGTCCCCTTGGGCACATCGGCAGTTCCCGCGTTCAAACCGGCCGTCAGACTGGCCGTCAGACTGGCCCTCAGGCCGGCGACACAAAAGGGAAAACGCGATGGGCAAGACCTACAAGATCATGATCATGGGCGCGTCATACGGCTCGCTGCTCGGCGCGAAACTCGCGCTGGCGGGGCATCACGCCAAGCTCGTCTGCCTGCCGGCGGAGGCCGAGCTGATCAACAAGGAAGGAGCGATCATCCGTATGCCCGTAAAGGGGCGTGAGGGGCTGGTCGAAGTCAATACGAAGAAGCTGCCGGGAACGGTCACCGCATGTGGGCCGGGCGAGGTCGATCCCGCCGCGTACGACCTGACGGCGCTCGCCATGCAAGAGCCGCAATATCGCACGCCGGGTGCGCGGGAGCTGACGGAAAAGGTCGCGAAAGCGCGCGTGCCGTGCATGTCGATCATGAACATGCCGCCGCTGCCGTTTCTGAAGCGGATCAAGACGATCGATCCGGTGGCGATCCGCCCATGCTTTGCGGATGCGAGCGTGTGGGACGGCTTCGATCCCGATGTCATGACGCTGTGCAGTCCCGATCCGCAGGCGTTCCGGCCGCCGGAGGACAAGGTCAACGTGTTGCAGGTGCGGCTGCCGACGAACTTCAAGGCGGCGCGGTTCGCATCCGATGCCCACACGCAGATCCTGCGCGATCTGGAAAAGGATATCGAGGCTGCGCGCTTCGATTTGAACGGGGAGAAGATCGAGCTGCCGGTCAAGCTCAAGGCGCACGACAGTCTGTTCGTGCCGCTCGCCAAGTGGTGCATGCTGCTGGCCGGCAATTACCGCTGCATCGAGCGCAGTTCGATCCGCACGATCAAGGAGGCGATACACACGGATCTCGCGGCCTCGCGGGCGGTCTACAACTACGTGTTCGATCTTTGCGTGAAGCTCGGAGCCGACGCGAAGGATCTCGTGCCGTTCGACAAGTATGCGGCTGCCGCGAACTCGCTGGGGGCGCCATCGTCGGCGGCGCGTGCGATTCAGGCCGGTGCGCACAACATCGAGCGCGTCGACAAGCTCGTACAGATCCTGGGCGCGCAGCACGGCATGAAGCTCGACGTGATCGACCAAACCGTTGCGCTGGTCGAAACGCGGCTCGCAGAGAACCGGGCGAAGGCGGGGTAGGGTGCGATTGACCCCGATCACGCCGGCCCGGCTGAAGTGATCGGGGTGGCGGCGGGCGGTTGCGACGGTCGAGCGGACCAAGGCAGAACATCACGCGACAGGCGAGATTTGTGTGACGGGTTTCGGATGCCGGCCCCACTTGCACCTCGCCACGCGCACGACTGGGCCGGCGTTCGAAAGCCGCCAGGGAAGGAAGGCGCGGGATTGGGGCACCCGTCTCAGCGAGGGCTATGGGGATTTGGCTGTCGCCGTCGGTGCAGCGGG
>CAMDMH010000657.1 GCA_945901835.1 Devosia equisanguinis
GGTCAGTTTTCTCTTTGAGATCACGCAGGCGGGTCCACGTCGCCTGGGTGATCTCGCGCATGGAAACCGTGCCCCATGCCAGATGAGGCGAGAGGCGAGAGCAGGACCTGGCCCCCGCCAGCGGGTTTGACATCTCGCGCCGGTAGTTCTGGGCTCGGCCGGCGAGGAATGTATCAATCAGGTCGAGCCCGGCTCGACGTCCGCCGGACTGGCGCTCGGTGCAGCCATCCTCCCGAATGCCGAGATCGCCGAGCGACGGCACCGCTTGCGGACCAAATCCCAGGACGGGCGGGAGGGCCAGAGGCGGGTCAGTGATCGCCTCCGACATCTGCCGATCCCAAGCTCCTGCCCAGCCATCGCGATTGCGCAACCTTCGCTGGACACCGAACTGCGCAATCTCGTGCCAGGCTACGCTGTGCTCGTGGGCCCATGCAGCGACTGTCCTGTCTCGTCCAAAGGTCCAAGCGTTGCCGGTCTCCTCATGCGACCACAACGCCGCCATACTCTGCGATTTGCGGATATTCTCCAGAATATCGACGACCGATCCCACGCGGACCACCAGGGGTTGACCCAGCCGCCCCAAGGCCGCTTCGAGCTCGCGGATGCATTCTGCGATAAACTGCCATTGCCGAGCTGAAGCGTCGGGCTGCCGCCAAAGATCCGGCTCCACGACATAGAGCGGCAACACCGGGCCGCGCTTTGCCGCCTCCGTCAACGGCCGGTGATCGTGGATGCGCAGATCGCGCTTGAACCACACGACGTGCAAGGGGGTTGACATGATGTTCGCCGGCTCGGTGCTCTCAACTACTAAAGGTGTCCTACGATTCGAGGGGCGTCGCCAGATCCCACTGTTGCGCAATCTGTTTTTTGGTCTGAGCCGTACACGCCCATACAGGAAATTCGATGGGCGAAATGCGCGGCGCGCAAGGCTGACTGAGGAGGCCGAGGCAGGTATGCGAGCACTCGTCGTGGGTGGATCAGGTGGACTCGGAGCTGCGTTCGTCTCGCTGCTCACCACCGATTCCCGGTTCAACCACGTCACAGCGTGGTCCCGCTCAGCGGTCTCGGTCGGGGGAGATAAAACTTGCACGAGACCGATCGATCTACGCGACGAAGCAACGATTGCAGTAGCATCCCAGGAACTCGGCGCGGTCGATGTGGTGCTCATCGCCACCGGGCTGCTGCACGACAACGATATGAAACCCGAGAAGACGTGGCGTTCACTCGAGCCAGCCACGATGATGCGCGCATTCGAGATCAACGCGATCGGGCCGGCGTTGATTGCCAAGCACGTGCTGCCCCTGTTGCCTCGCGATCGCCGCGCCGTATTCGCCGCCCTGTCGGCCCGCGTTGGGAGCATCGGCGACAACCGCCTGGGTGGATGGTATAGCTACCGCGCGTCGAAGGCCGCACTCAACCAGATCATCCGGACATTGAGCGTCGAACTTGCCGTCAGGCATCCGCTCGCGATTTGTGTTGGCTTGCATCCTGGCACGGTCGACACTGGGCTTTCCAAGCCGTTCCAGGCTGGCGTCCCAGAAGACAAGTTGACCACCCCCGCCATAGCGGCAGCTCGTCTGATGGACGTTATTGCGAGACTGACGCCGCAAGACAGTGGGAAGGTGTTCGATTGGCAGGGTAACGTTGTTCCGGAATAGCCAGATCGCAGCAAGCGTTGCCGGGTTACTGAACGATAACCGGAGTCGCTCTCAAGTAGGCGTCGCTGTCGACCTGACCCACCATGAAATCTGCCACATCCGATCGCGCAATCAGGCCGTTCCTCCAGGCCGAAGCATCGCGGAGCACCTTGTATCGGCCGGTCTTGGGCGCATTGGTCAATATCCCCGGTCGCGCGATGACCCAGTCGAGGTCGCTTTCCCTGATGATCCGCTCCTGAACATCCTTATCTGCATAAGCCCGACCGAGAACGGCTTCGAACACGATGCGCTGCAGGCAGCCAATGCTGGATCTGCTGTCGCCTGCGCCATATCCGGTGACACAAATCAGACGGCGGACGCCGGTTTCTCTCATCGCATCCACGACGACGCGCGTAGCATCGGAGAACAAGTGGACGGGGCCGAGCACCATCTGAGGGCCGGCTGGGATGCCTAGCGCAAGTATCACGACATCGTTGCCGACCATCGCGCCGCGCACGTCCCCAGCTCTGGTCGCATCGCCGTTGACCGTTTCTAGTCTTGTGTCGGTGATCGCGATACTTTGTGCCGCTCGTGAAAACGCCCGGACTTGATACCCGCGCCGCAGCGCTTCCCTAACGCACTCGAGTCCGATTCCGCCACTGGCGCCGATGACCAGGAGTCTTTTCTCGCCTGGATGATCTCTACTCATAACGCCTTATGATCCGTTGCAACGAACGCCGATGCATATTCAGCAGCCGAGCGGCCTGAGATATATTGTTCGAACACTGAGCGAGCACGCTTGATATGTGAGCCCACTCTTTTTCGCCCAAATCCATCGGATGGTCAGGCGGTGGCGTTACGGAGCCGATCGGGGTCAGCAACGCGTCGGTGATCTCGTCTGCATCGACCGGCTTTGTCAGATAATCATTGGCACCGAGCTTTGCTGCGCTCACGGCGGTCGGGATGTTACCGTATCCCGTCATGATGATGCTGCGACTATCCGGGCGGACTGAGCGCATCGCGGACACGATCGACAGACCGCTGCCGTCGGTCAACCTCAGATCCACGACCGCGAACGCGGGCGGGGAAGCCCTGACCATTTCAAGACCAGTCTCAATGGAATTTGCAGTGCGCACAGTGAATCCGCGAGCCTGCAAGGCCACCGCAAGTCGGCTAAGCAATATCTCGTCATCCTCTACCAACCCTTATAAATCGGGCGCATCCACGCTATGCTTGCCGCCGTCAACCGGACACTAGCCCGCGTTTCTCACACTATGCCACGGTGCAGTGCGAGACGCGAACTTGAGGCGTATGAATCGTAGTCGTCCGACGTTCGGTCAACCACCATCGTTGCCGCGGTTTTGGGCGGAGCGTACAGGCGCTTGCTGATCCTCTTTCGTTGATCCGAGTGCGGCAGGGCGCCTCAGCGCGCGGCGGCGGATAGTCGGGCGTGCGCGGTCTCGAACAGCTCGCGCCACGGGCAGCCTGTCGCCAGCGCGACCTTCACGCGGCGCACCGAGACCGTGATAT
>CAMDMH010000658.1 GCA_945901835.1 Devosia equisanguinis
GTGAGTTTCTGAAATGGTTTCATGGTTCAGACCTTCAAAAGCCGGACGTCGGTGATATGCCCGGTGACAGCTGCTGCGGCGGCCATCTCGGGGCTCATGAGATGCGTCCGGCCACCGCGCCCCTGGCGGCCTTCGAAGTTCCGGTTCGAGGTCGACGCGCAGCGCTCACCTTCCTCGAGGCGGTCGTCGTTCATGGCGACGCACATGGAGCAGCCTGCGTCCCGCCATTCAAAGCCGGCCTCCACGAACACGCGATCGAGGCCTTCTGCTTCGGCAGCGTGCCGCACGGCGGCCGAACCCGGGACGACGATGGCGGTGACGCCCTTCGCAACTCGGCGGCCCACTGCCACTGCAGCGGCGCGGCGCAGATCCTCCAGCCGGCCGTTCGTGCAGGAGCCGATGAAAACCTTGTCGATTGCGATCTCTTCGAGTGGCGTGCCGGCATCGAGGCCCATGTAACGCAGGCTGCGCGACATACGGGCGCTGCGGTCGGCATCCGGTTCATCCGCGGGATCGGGAATGCGGCCACCGACCGGAAGCGACTCCTCAGGGGTCGTGCCCCAGGAAACGTGAGGCGCGAGATCTGCCGTGTCGAGCCTGATCTCCTTGTCGAATGTGGCGTCATCGTCCGTCGCCAACTCGCGCCAGGCCGCCACGGCGCGATCCCAGAGCGCGCCGGCCGGCGCCAAGGGCCTGCCCTTCAGGAACTCGAACGTGACATCGTCCGGCGCGATCATGCCGACGCGGCTACCGGCCTCGATCGTCATGTTGCAGAGCGTCATGCGTTGATCCATCGGCATGACAGAAATGCCAGGCCCCGCATACTCGAGCGCGTAACCCAGACCGGCGCCGGTGCCGATCCTTGCGATCAGCGCGAGGATCACATCCTTCGAGGTCACGCCGGGCCCGAGGATGCCGTCGATCGTCACGCGCATTCGCTTCTGCTTCATCTGCCGCAGGGTCTGCGTCGCGAAGATCATCTCGCACTCGCTCGAGCCGATCCCGAATGCCAAAGCGCCGAATGCACCGTGCGTGCAGGTATGGCTGTCGCCACAGACGAGCGTGGCGCCGGGGAGGGTGAAGCCGAGTTCGGGGCCGATGACGTGCACGATGCCGTGACGGCGATCGTTCATCGGGATCTAGGGGATGGCGAATGCGCGCGCGTTCGCGATCAGCCGTGCGACCTGACGAGAGGCGAGGCCATCGGGCATGGGAAGGTGTCGCTGCCGCGTGGGGACGGCGTGGTCGGCAACGGCGACATGGGCATCGGAGCGGCGCAATCGCCGGCCTGCTGCGGCGAGCCCCTCGAAGGCTTGCGGGCTCGAAACTTCCTGCACGAGATGACGATCGACATAGAGCAGCGAAGCCCCGTCCGCGTAGGTTTTCACGACGTGGCTGTCCCAGACCTTGTCGTACAGCGTGCGCTTGCTCATTCCATCTCCCACTGCCGAGCCAGCCATCAGCGGCATTTCGACCGGCCACCTCGCAACTCTCAACCGTCGTCGCATTCTCTTCCCGGCTCTTGCCGGCAAACTTACCCGCGGGCACCAGCCGGCTAGCGGCACCTCGGAGGACAGCCCCTTTTCAGGGAGTTCCATGGAGCGGGCTACGAACCAATACATCCCCGACCACACCCGGTCATCTTGACATATCGAGATGCGCTATCGTCATATGTCCTGACAATTTTTGAACATCCGGGGCTCAGCCATCAGCTTGGAGGGGCTATCATAAACGCGCGGGTGGCGCACGGCGGGCTGCACCACAGGTTGCAGCTTGGCACAACGAAAATCCAAACCGATCACAACGCACACTCAAAGGAGCGACACAATGGCCACGAAGAGCGACCGCGTCCTGATCGTCGGGGCGGGGCCTGTCGGACTGGTCGCTGCCTGCGCCCTGGCGGATGCCGGAATTCCGGTACACGTCATCGAGGCGAGCTACAGCCTGCCGAAGGATCTCAGGGCCTCGACGTTCCATCCGCCGACGCTGGACATGCTCGAGCGCTTCGGCGTCACTGCCCAACTGATCGAGCAGGGCCTCATCTGTCCGACATGGCAATTCCGCGACCGCACCGAAGGCGTGATCGCGACGTTCGACATGGGCATGCTGGCCGCCGACACAGGCCATCCCTATCGGCTGCAATGCGAACAATGGAAGCTGACCGCGCTGCTCCGCGACCGCCTGGCGAACAACGACCTCGTCGAGTTCGAGTACGAGGCCGAGGCGGTCGGCGTGAGCCAGAACGCAGACGGCGTCACGCTCACCATCCGGCGTCCAGACAACAGCCAGGAGGAATTGTCCGGGCGCTACCTCGTCGCTGCGGACGGCGGGCGCAGCGCGATCCGCAAGGATCTCGGCGTGGCGTTCGAGGGAGAGACCATGCCCGAAGTGTTCCTCTCGATGTCGACGCACTTCCCGTTCGACCGTCACATCGAGAACCTCGCGCCGATCGCCTACATCACCGACCCCAGCGATTGGGTCGTGCTGCTGCGGACGCCGTCGCTTTGGCGCGTGCTGCTGCCGACGGATGCATCGCAGAGCGACGCGGAGCTTCGTGCGCCCGAGGCGATGCAGAAGCGGCTGCAGGCGATCTGTCCATCGGATGCGCCCTACGACATCGTCCACTCCACGGCCTATCGCGTGAACGAGCGCGTCGCCGCCCGCTATGTTTTCGACCGCGTTTTCCTCGCGGGCGATGCTGCCCATCTCAACAATCCGCTCGGCGGCATGGGCATGAACGGCGGCATTCACGACGCGTTCAATCTGACGGAAAAGCTGACGAAAGTGTGGAACGGCGCGCCCCTCGATACGATGGAGCGGTACGGACGCCAGCGGCGCAAGGCAGCACTCGAATCGGTGCAGGCGCAGACGCTGCGCAACCGCCGGATCATGTCGGAGACCGATCCGGATGCGCGAAAAGCCTATCACGACGAGTTGCGCCGGACGGTTGCCGATCCCGAGGCCCACCGCTCGCACCTGCTGCGCTCCTCGATGATCCTCTCGTTGCGTGAACTCGTATAGCGCGACAATCTGGGTGAGAACGGCGCGTCAATCAGGATGAGACGAGGCGGCCGAGCGAAATGATGATTGACGCTGGCCGCGCCATTGGCAAGCGCTTTGATTGACGTTCCGCGTCAATCAGCATCCGGTTTGTCGGTTTTCTT
>CAMDMH010000659.1 GCA_945901835.1 Devosia equisanguinis
CATCGCATGATCTCGTCGACGCTTTGCGCCACGTTGCGTTCGGGCAAGTGCGGCCTGTCGATCATGACGACCGGCAATCCGAGCATGCGCGCGGCTTCGAGTTTCGTTCGGGCTCCCTCGCCGCCGGCGTTCTTGGCGACGACGAGAGAGATCGCGTGCTCTCGCAGCAACGCGAGATCGCCATCGAGCGTAAATGGACCCCGCGCCTGCACGGCTGCTGCGTTCGGCAGCGGCAGTGGCTCGGCGGGCGCGTCCACGAGACGAAGCAGGTAGTGGTGCTGCGGACGGGCCGCAAACGCAGCGAGGTTCTGCCGGCCGATCGCGAGAAAGATGCGCTTTCGATCTTCGGGGAGCGCTGCCACGGCGGCGGCGACATCGCTCACCTGACGCCAGTCGTCGCCGGGTACGGGCGACCATGTCGCGCGCTCGAACGCGATATGCAGCACGCCGCTCTCGGCGCAGGCGAGGACGGCGTGGCGGCTCATCTGGGCCGCGAAGGGATGCGTGGCGTCGATCAGGTGCGTGATGCTCTCGCGCTCGAGATAGTCGACGAGCCCCGCGACGCCGCCGAAACCACCAACCCGCGTAGGAAGGGGCTGCAGGGCACGCCGAGCCGTGCGCCCGGCATAGGAGTACACCCCCGCGACGTCGGCAGCCGCGATGGCGCGGGCGAGCTGGCTCGCCTCCGTCGTCCCGCCCAGCAGGAGGACGCGTTGCATGGCTGATCCCTGGCTATTTCTCATCGGCATCGGCGAAGATGGCCTGTCCGGCCTGTCCAGTGCAAGCCGGGACGCGCTGGCGACCGCGGACATCGTGTTCGGCGGTGAGCGTCATCTGGCGCTGGCGGATGCAGGCACGCGCGGCCGATTGTGGCCGGTGCCTTTCACCGTTGCTCCGGTGCTGGCCTGCCGGGGGCGCCGTGTCGCTGTTCTGGCCTCTGGCGACCCGTTCTGGCATGGGGCCGGCGGCAGTCTTGCGGCTCATCTCGAGCCCGGTGAATGGCTGACGTTTCCGCAGCCGTCTACGTTCTCGCTCGCCGCCGCGCGGCTCGGGTGGCGGCTGGAAGATGTGTTGTGCATCGGCCTGCACGCCGCGCCATTCGAGATCTTGATCCCGCATCTGACGCCGGAGCTTCGGGTGATCTCTCTCGTGCGCGATGGTGCTGCGGTGCCCGATTTTGCGAGTTGGCTGACCGGTCACGGATTTGGCGCCACGCATCTTCGGGTGATGGAGGCGCTCGGCGGGCCGCGGGAAAGGATACGCACCGCGCGAGCCGACGAGTTCGACTTGAAAGATGCGATAGCACCGGTCGCCGTAGCCTTCATTGCAGCGGGAGGCGCCGGCATCGCGCGTGTTGTGGGAATGCCGGACGATGTTTTCGCGCACGACGGGCAGATCACGAAGCGACCGGTGCGCGCACTCACTTTGTCCGCGCTGGCACCCCGGCAAGGCGAACTGCTCTGGGATATCGGCGCGGGATCGGGATCCATCTCGGTGGAATGGTGTCTCGCGGGTGGTCGCGCCATCGCCATCGAAGCGCGCCCCGATCGCGTTCTGAACATTCGCTCCAATGCCGCCGCTTTCGGCCTAGAGAAGCGCATGACAATAGTCGAAGGTCACGCTCCCGAGGCATTGACCGGTCTGCCAGCACCCGCTGCGATCTTCGTCGGCGGCGGCGGCGATGCGGGCTTGATCGGGGCGGTGTGGGCGGCGATGCGGGCGGGGTCCCGGCTGGTCGTTAATGCCGTGACCCTGGAGACCGAGACGTTGCTCGTTCATTGGCAAGAAAAGCACGGGGGCGAGCTGCTACGGTTGGAGTTCTCGCGGGCGCAGCCTATCGGCGGTTCGCGAGGTTGGGTTCCCAGCCGGCCCGTGGTCCAATGGAGCGTGGCCAAATGCTGATCGCGGGCTTCGGATTTCGCGAGAGCGCCGACGTCGCTTCGCTCGAGGACGCGCTGGCGGCTGCGGGTGGAATGGAAGGCGTCGCCGCGTTCGCGACGGCGGAAGAAAAGGCCGGGGCCACGGCGCTTGTCTCGCTGGCCGCGGAGTTCGGATTGCCCGTCATCGCCGTGACGCCTGCTGCCATGATGGCCGCCGAAACGCTGACCCGCTCGGATCTCGTGATGGAACGCTTCGGCACCGGCAGCGTGGCCGAGGCTGCCGCCTTGGCTGCTGGAGGGCGGGGCGCTCGTTTGCTCGGTCCGCGTTCAGTCTCGCGTGACGGCATGGCGACGGCCGCACTGGCGGTCGCAGTGCCAGGCGCAAGAGAGGGTACATGACGGTACACTTCATCGGTGCCGGTCCTGGCGCGCCCGATCTCATCACGATCCGGGCGCGCGATCTCATCGCGTGCAGTCCCGTGTGCCTCTACGCGGGATCGCTCGTGCCCGAGGCAGTACTTGCCCATTGCCCGCCTGGAGCGCGGATCGTGAACACCGCGCCGCTGTCGCTCGACATGATCGTCGATGAGATGTCGGCCGCCCACAAGGCCGGTCACGACGTGGCGCGGCTCCATTCCGGTGATCTGTCCGTGTGGTCGGCGATGGGCGAGCAATTGCGCCGACTGCGAGAGCTCGCCATCCCCTACGACGTGACGCCCGGCGTACCGTCTTTTGCCGCAGCGGCGGCGGCTATGGGAGCGGAACTGACGCTTCCCGGGCTCGCTCAGTCGGTCGTTCTGACGCGTGTTTCCGGCCGTGCGACCGCAATGGCCGAAGGCGAACGGCTTTCAAATTTTGCAGCTACCGGCGCGACGCTCGCCATCCACCTGTCCATCCATATGCTCGATCAGGTCGTCGCGGAACTGACGCCGCACTATGGAGCGGATTGTCCCGCCGCCGTGGTCTGGCGCGCGAGCTGGCCCGACGAGCGCATCGTCCGGGCGACGCTCGGTACGCTCGTGTCAGCGGTCGGCACCGAACCGGAACGAACCGCGCTGATCTTCGTCGGACGCACGCTCGGCGCGCAGCAATTCGACGAGAGCCGTCTTTATGCGGACGACTACCATCGTCGTTTCAGGCCGCTTGGCAGCAGCCCCCGTTTTCCGGAGGGCACATGATCCCGCCAGGGCTCCTGATCTCGGCGCCGGCTTCCGGCACGGGCAAGACGACAGTGATGCTGGGCCTGCTTTCGGCTTTCCGGCGCCAGGGGCTCGCGGTGCAGCC
>CAMDMH010000660.1 GCA_945901835.1 Devosia equisanguinis
GCGTCATCGAGCGCTTCTCCTGACTTTACGAGAATTGCTGACGTCTGGGGCTTCATAGCAGGTCCACGCCGTCGCGACGTATCTCGTAAATCAAGGGCGCGCTGGGATGCGCCCAGCTGCCGGCAGGGTAAGGCATCGTATGAATCGCCGACCCTGTATCTTCGAGAATCGTGAGTTCGATGTCGGCGAGCTTGTTGAACTCTTCCCAGTTGCTGCCGATTCTCTCGATGAAAACCGCAATGTCGTAATCGCTCTCTTCGCTCGCATCGCCTCGGGCACGCGAGCCATAAAGCACGTCGCGCTCCAACCTCTCGCCGTAGGCGGTGCGCAGAGCGGATCTGATTCGATCGATGATGGGATCTATTGCGTCCATAGAGGCAATATAGAACGTGTTGGGGGGCCGGCAAAGCCAAGAACTAAACCGACTTTCCCGCCCTCTTCGCCAGCCCCTCCAGCACCTGCTCCGGCGTGATCGGGTAGTGCCGGAAGCGCACGCCGGTCGCGTCGAAGATGGCGTTGGCGATGGCCGGTCCGATGGCGATGATCGGGTCTTCGCCGACGCCTTTTGCACCCCACGGGCCGCCGGGGTCGGGCGCGGTTTCCAGGATGATCGTCTTGATCGGGGGCATGTCCATCGACAACGGCATCTTGTAGTCGACGAAGTTAGCGTTGAGCGAGCGCCCGGTCTTCGGATCGATCTCGTGGTTCTCCGTCAGCGTGTGGCCGATGCCCTGTTGGATCCCGCCCTCGATTTGGCCAGCAGCCGCCACCGGATGGATCACCTTGCCGATCTCGTGCACGGGAACGACCTGGAGCACGTCGACCTGCCCCGTGCCGGTATCGACCTCGACTTCCACGAAATGCGCGCCGAACGAATACGACTTCGTCGGCATGTAGGAGCCCGACCCGAACAGATGCGCCGCGGGAATGCCGAGCTTCGGCGCCACGCAATCCTTGACCGAGATGCCCTTGCCCGGCACGCCGCGCACGCCGATGAAACCGTTCGCGACCTCGAGATCGCCGGCCGAAACTTCGAGCTGATCCGCCGCCCGCTCGATCAGCTTCTGCTTGATCTCGGCCGCCGCCATCTTCGCCGCTGTGCCGACCATGTACGTCGTGTGGCTTGCGAATGCGCCGATGTCCCACGGCACGATGTCGGTATCGCCATGCACGACGGATACCGCTTCGAACTCCAGCCCCAGTTCCTCGGCGACGATCTGCGACAGGGCCGTGTGCGCGCCAGTGCCGAGCCCGGCCGCGCCCGTCAACAATGTCGCGCTGCCGTCCTCGTTGAGCTTCACGAGCGCATTGCCCTGCTCCTTGATGCCCGGATACGCGCTCGATCCATGCATCTCGCAGCCGATGCCCCAGCCACGAACTTTTTTGCCCGCACCTCTCTGCTTATTCTCCTCCCTCCTTGTGGGGGAGGTGGCGCGTAGCGCCGGAGGGGGGGGAGGCGACGAGCGGGAGTTCGACGTCTGATCGCCCCCCACGCCTAACCCCTCCCCACCGCGGGGAGGGGGACCGGGTCTGCTTTGGCGTGAAGCCTTCCAGCCGACCGCATTCATGCCCTCGCGAATGCAATCCTCGAGTCCGTGCCCTACGATCGCATGGCCCGAAGGCGCGATATCGCCCTCGCGCACAGCATTCTTCAGCTTCAACTCGGCAGGATCCATACCGAGCTTCTCGGCCGCCTCGTCGATCTGGATGTCGAGCGCGAAATATGTCTGCACCACGCCGTAGCCGCGAAAGGCGCCCGCGATCGGCGTGTTCGTGTAGACGCACTTTCCTTCCAGATGCACGTTCTCGCAGCGGAACAGCGACGTCAGCGCCGACGCGCCGACCGCCGTGACACCCGGCGCATGGCTTCCATACGCACCCGAATCGAACACCACTTTTGCTTCGCGCGCCGTGATCGTGCCGTCGCGCTTGAAGCCCTGTCGGAGCCAGATCGTGCCGGGATGCCGCGAGCGTCCGCCGAGGAAGCATTCCTTACGGCTGTATTCCATCCGCACAGGTCGGCGCGTCTTGCGAGACAGCAGCGCACACAGGAACTCGTGCTGGAACAGATCCTGCTTTGCTCCGAAGCCGCCGCCCATGTGATCGCACAGCACTCGGACTTTACCGAGTGGCAGTCCGAGCACTTCGGCAAGCGTGCCGCGCACCATGAAGGCGCTTTGCGTCGAGGTCCACAACGTTAGCTTGTCGCCGCCGTCCCACTGCGCGACGCACACATTCGGCTCCATGTAGGCGGGCTGCGGCCGCCCCACGGTGTAGGTGCCCTCGACGATGATATCGGCCGCGGCAAATCCCTTCGCGACGTCGCCACGCGTGAACAGCATGTCCGGCACGACGCGGTTTCCCTCGAGGCCGTTGTCGTGAATCTGCGGCGCGCCCGGCGCCATCGCGTCGTCGAGCGTGATGGCGGCCGGCAGCGTCTCGTACTCCACCTCGATCAGCCGGACCGCTTCATCCGCGATCTCCTCGCTCGTCGCGACGACAGCCGCGACAGCTTCGCCCCAATAGCGCACCTTCGTATCGAAAATGTACTGGTCCTTGGTCACCGACGCCGAACGCGGGTGCGGACTGCCGTAGTGCAGCACGCGCGGCACGTCCTCGTGCGTGAGCACGGCCTTGACGCCGGCGAGCGCGCGCGCCTTCGATGTATCGATCCGCTTGATGTTTGCGTGCGCGATCTCGCAGCGCTTCAGCTTACCGTGCAGCATGCCCTGCAGATGCAGGTCGCCGGCATAGCGTGCAGCGCCGGTCACCTTTTCCAGCATGTCGGAGCGTTTGACGCTTCGCCCGACGACGTTGAACTTCTGCCGCTCGCTCATGCCTTGCCTCCTTCATGGCCTGCATGGCGCATCTGCGCCGCGGCATCCCTGATCGCGTCGATGATCTTTGTGTAGCCCGTGCAGCGGCAGATGTTGCCGGCGATACCGAAGCGGATTTCGTCGTCGGTCGGGTCAGGGTTCTCGTCGAGCAGGGCTTTCGCCATCATCAGGATGCCCGGCGTGCAGAAGCCGCACTGCGCGCCGCCGAGCATCATGAAGCTCTCCTGCAGCGGATGCAGCCTGTCTGGCTCGCTCTGTAGTCCTTCGATCGTGGTGACGCTGGAGCCGTCCGCTTCCGCCGCGAGCACGAGGCAAGAGCAGACCGGC
>CAMDMH010000661.1 GCA_945901835.1 Devosia equisanguinis
CCAACCTCCGGATAGGCGTCGAGCGTGCGGTACGCCGCCATCAGCTTTTCCCGCACACCCGGCGGAACATTACCGACTGTCGCGATGGCCGTATCGAGGCTGTCCCCCGCCAGCTTCCAGAACGTCGTGTGCCGGCCGGTACCCGCCCAGATCCACGTGTATTCGAGATGCTTCGCGCGCCACACCTGGGAAAGCCGCTCCCACTGCCGACCGATCTCGGCTGCGTACTTCGACGCCGCCGAGTGCACGTCGAACAGCGTACCGTAGGCATCGAACGCGAAGTAGCCGTAGCGCGCCATCTCCTTACTCCCTCACTTCAATTGCCCTTGCCGCGGATCAGATTGATGATACCGGAGAAATCCGCGCCCCCCTCTCCCCAGGCGTTGTGCATTCCATAGATCTGCGCGGCCTCGGCCCCCAGCGGCGTGACGGCGCCGACCGATGCCGCCGCCTCCTGCGCGAGCTTGAGGTCCTTCAGCATGAGGGCTGACGAGAACCCCGGCTTGTAGTCGCGGTTCGACGGCGCGGCAGGAACAGGCCCCGGCACCGGACAATAGCTCGTCAGGCTCCAGCACTGGCCCGACGAGGTCGACGCCACGTCGTAGAGCGCCTGATGCGATAAACCGAGTTTCTCCGCGAGCGCAAATGCCTCGCAGACGCCGATCATCGAAATACCCAGGATCATATTGTTGCAGATCTTGGCGGCTTGGCCTGCGCCCGCATCGCCGCAATACACGAGCCGCTTGCCCATCGCTTCAAGCACGGGCCTGGCCTTTTCGAACGCCGCCACCGCCCCGCCGCACATGAACGTGAGCGTGCCCGCTTCCGCGCCGCCGACGCCGCCCGAAACCGGTGCATCGAGCGACAACATGCCGGCCTTGGCCGCGATCTCGTGAGCGCTCCGTGCCGATCCGACATCGATCGTCGAGCTGTCGATGAACAGCGTGCCCGGCCTTGCCGCCGCCATCACGCCGCCGCCCCACACAGTGAGTGTGTCCTTGCCCGCCGGCAGCATCGTCACGACGACATCGGCATTCGAAACGGCATCGGCTGCCGTGTTCGCGATCCCGACGCCCGCCGCCCCCGCCTTCTGCAGATTGGCGGCGCTGAGGTCGAACCCCGCGACCACATATCCAGCCTTGACCAGATTTGCGGCCATGGGATTGCCCATCAAACCGAGCCCGATGAAACCGATCTTCGACATGCCCGATCCTCCATCCATTCACTGAAGTCAGCCTTCGGACCGAGCAGATTCCCCGCCCGAAATTCCGGCACAGGCATAAACGGCTCATTCTCGCGCAGTCTGTTGCTCAAATACCAGCCGATCGTCCCACAGCTATCGACACGGCGGAAGACCTCCCCTCGTCGTAGGTCGCTCGGTAGACACAGTCCTGCTGTCCCCTATACCTTCCGGTGGACTAGCCGCACCGTCACGCAAGTGATGAGAATGCAGGAGAGCCATGCCGTAACGCCGGTGGACAGGGACGGCCGAATGTTTCGGGGCTTCCGTCGCACGCGTTCGAGGAACACGTCACTGGACGTCAAGGGAGAAGAAATGTCCTCGCCATCGATCGATTCCGAACCGGGCTCGGGCTCCCGGTTCTCCGGCATTGCCGTCGGATTTGGCTTGTTGCTGATCGCAATAGCCGTGCTCGGTTATCTGGCATCGACATTCGGTCTGCCTTTCGGCATGCATCAGGCCGCATCGTGGGCGATCGGCATCGCCGGTCTCGCCCTCATCCTGCCGAGCTTCATTCCGTTCAAGGGCCTGCAGGACTATGCCGGCGGCATGTTCCTGATCGTGCTCGCCGTGATCGGCATCGCCGGCACGATGAACCTGAACTTCAAGACCACCACCGGCGTCGGCCCCGGCATGATGCCGCGAGCGACCGGCTTCATCATCGTGGCGCTCGGGTTGATCCTGGTGATCAACGCTCTGTTCAAGCGTGGCCAGGGCCTCGATCGCTGGTCGATCCGCGGCATCATCTTCGTGCTCGGCTCCGCCTTGCTGTTCGGCTGGACGATCCGCCCCCTCGGGCTGATCGTCGCCGGCCCGCTCGCCGTGGTCGTATCCGCGTTCGCCGACCGCGAAACCAAGGGGATCGAAGTGGTCATCTTCTCGGTCGTGATAACGTTTCTCTGCATCCTCTTGTTCAGCTACGGCCTGAAACTTCCAATTCCCATTTGGCCGACGCAGATGCCGTATATCCCCGGTGTTGACACCATCAAATTCTGAGGGCTTCCCGTGGAAGAAATCATCTCCAATCTCGGGCTCGGCTTCACTGTCGCCCTGTCCTGGAAGAACCTGTTTCTGGCGTTCATCGGGTGCATGGTCGGCACGCTCGTCGGCGTGCTGCCCGGCGTCGGTCCCATCGCCACCATCGCGATGCTGCTGCCGCTGACTTTCGGTCTCGATCCGATCGGCGCGCTCATCATGCTCGCCGGCATCTACTACGGCGCACAGTACGGCGGCTCGACCACGGCCATCCTCGTCAACATCCCCGGTGAGGCCACCGCGGTCGTGACGACGCTGGACGGCCACCAGATGGCCAAGAACGGTCAGGCCGGCATCGCGCTCGGCATCGCGGCCATCGGCTCGTTCTTCGCCGGCACGGTCGCGACGATCATGATCGCAGCCCTCGGCGTGCCGCTGACGAAGATCGCCCTGCTGTTCGGCCCTGCCGACTACTTCTCGTTGATGGTCCTCGGCCTGATGTTTGCGGTCGTGCTCGCCCGCGGCTCGATCCTCAAGGCGATCGCGATCATCGTGCTCGGCGTTTTCATGTCGACGGTCGGCACCGACCTTGAAACCGGCGAGGAACGCTTGACGTTCGGCTGGACCGAGATCTCCGACGGCCTCGAGTTCACCACCATCGCCATGGGCATCTTCGGCTTCGCCGAAATCCTCAAGAACCTCGAAAACCCCGAGGCTCGCGCGGTCGTTCATGCCAAAATCGGCCGGTTGCTGCCCGGATGGGCCGAACTGAAGCAGTCGGCGTTCCCGATCCTGCGCGGCACCTTCATCGGCGGCGGCCTGGGCATCCTGCCCGGCAACGGCGCCGTGCTCGGTCCGTTCGCCGCCTACACCATCGAAAAGAAGCTGGCGAAGGACCCCTCGCGGTTCGGCAAGGGCGCGATCGAGGGCGTGGCGGGTC
>CAMDMH010000662.1 GCA_945901835.1 Devosia equisanguinis
CTCCTGCCCCGCCTCCGACTGCTCCTCGCTATCCTCGTTCCCTTCCTCCGCCTCGCCCTCCGATAGCTCTTCGCCGAGATCGAGTTGCTTGAGGAGATCGCGCATGGTGCGGCCGAACGCGGCCTGATTGTCGACCAGCGTCTCGAGCCGCTTGAAGGCTTCGCCAGAACGCTCTTCCACGAACGGACGCCAGAGATCGACGAGCCGCTTGGCGTTGTCTGGCGGCTGAAGGCCGGTCAGTTTCTCGCGCACCAGAAGGGCGAGCGCATCTTCGAGGGGGGCGTCCGCGCGTTCCTTGATCGCGGTGAACCGGGCGTGGCTGTACTGCTCCTCGACCTTGGCAGTGAGGTTCTTGGCCATGCCGGGCATGCGGCGGGCGCCGATCGACTCGATGCGCGCCTTCTCGACCGCCTCGAATACGTTGCGCGCAGCGCCGGCCTCGGGCGCAATCTTGCGGTGCACTTTCTTGTCGTGCATCGCGGCGTGCAGCGAGAGACTGTCGGCCCAGCCGCGAATGACGGAGATCTCCCGCTGGGAAGGCAACCGCGAGGGCTCCGGCAACTGCATCAGCTTGCCGTCGACGTCCGGCTTTCCAGCACCGAACCCGACCTGCATCTCCTTGTCGCCGGCGATGGCGCGGCACGCCATGCCGAGCGCCCGCTTGAACGGCTCGGCCGGTTCTTCTTTACGCTTCGGGGTAGATGGAGGGGGCATCGCTTGGGCCTCGGCAGTCCGTAGGGCATCAACTATCGAAGTTTACTGCATTTGGTATCGGCGCAGATCGCACTGTCTCGCCCCACTGGAAGTTCGCATCGGCCCGTCACTTACGATCAAGGCGACGCCAGAGCGATTTCCCGCGTCATCATCTCCTCGAAGGAATAGGGACAGGCAACCGGAAACGTCTCGTATGGCAAGCTCGTTTCCGTCGAGGCTCGATCCCTGCCATCCTCATAAGCGTCAGCGATCGCCTCTTCGAGATCCGACTTCAGTCTAGGGTTCTTCTTGAGAAGCTTCGATATGCGACGGCGCTGCTCGCGGACTTTGCTTTCCCAGCTTCGCGACCTCAAGTCCGGCTGATGGTCCCATTTCAGAAGGTGCATGGTCAGAACAGCGATGGCACTTTCGAGCCGATAATATTGTTCCCTCCCCACGTCAGCGAGTTCCTCCGCAATGTTCGATGCGTCGATCTCGTCGAGGCGGCCTGCGCGCAGCAGCGTCACCTGCTCCTGCACCCAGGTGTAGAGGTCATCCTCGTAACTCGTGCCGGTTCTGGAACCAAACTTGGGGCGGTCCTTAGCCTTGGTCGCCATCGGATGCCTTTCTGCGCCGCGTGTCAGCTCAGCGCTACGTTGGCTGCGCTCTCGGGCAATTCCTCGCCGAAGCAGCGCTGGTAGAACTCGGCCACCATCGGTCGCTCGAGCTCGTCGCACTTGTTGAGGAACGTCAGGCGGAAGCCGAAGCCTACGTCGCCGAAGATCTCGGCGTTCTCGGCCCAGGTCATGACGGTGCGCGGGCTCATCACGGTCGACAGGTCGCCGTTGATGAACGCGTTGCGCGTGAGATCGGCGACGCGGACCATGTTGGAGACTTGCTTACGCTTGGCGTCGTTCTTGTTGTAGGCCTTGACCTTCGACAGGACGATCTTGGCTTCCTCATCGTGCGGCAGATAGTTGAGCGTGACGACCAGCGACCAGCGGTCCATCTGGCCCTGGTTGATCTGCTGCGTGCCGTGGTAGAGGCCCGAGGTGTCGCCGAGACCGATCGTGTTGGTCGTCGCGAACAGGCGGAAGGCCGGATGCGGCCGGATCACCTTGGACTGGTCGAGCAGCGTCAGCTTGCCCGATACTTCGAGCACGCGCTGGATGACGAACATCACGTCCGGGCGGCCGGCATCGTATTCGTCGAAGCAGAGCGCGACGTTGTTCTGCAGCGCCCAGGGCAGAATGCCCTCGCGGAACTCGGTGATCTGCTTGCCGTCCTTCAGCACGATCGCGTCCTTGCCGACGAGATCTATGCGGCTGACGTGGCTGTCGAGGTTGACGCGGACGCACGGCCAGTTGAGGCGCGCTGCGACCTGCTCGACGTGGGTCGACTTGCCGGTGCCGTGATAGCCCTGAACCATCACGCGGCGGTTGTGCTTGAAGCCGGCGAGGATCGCCAGCGTCACGTCGCGATTGAACAGATAGTCCGGATCGAAATCGGGAACGTGTTCGTTCGGTTTCGAATAGGCCGGCACCTCCATGTCGCTGTCGATGCCAAAAACCTTGCGCACGGAGACTTTGGTATCCGGGAGTGGGGCAGCGTCGGCCATGTCAGGTCGGTTCCGATGAAAGGGGTGAAAATGAGAATACGTGAGACGAGGTGGCCCGGACCCGTTGCCGCAAGCACGTTTTCGGCCCACCGACGCAATGATTTGCGATCGGTCAGCCGCGTGCTTGGGCCTGACGTCGTCAGACGAGCCCCGCCTGCTTCAAATAGTTATAGGCTTGGATGATCTCGCGCAACTTTTCCTCCGCAGCACGGTCACCGCCGTTGCTATCGGGATGGTGGAGCTTAACCAGCTCCTTGAAGCGGGTCTTGATGGCCACCTTATCGGCGGTGCCATCGAGGCGCAGCGCATCGAGCGCCTTGGCCTCCAACGGTTTCAGCTTGCGCCCGGGCCGCACCGGCTCTTCTTCCTTGGGATTGGCTCGCCAGCCCGCAAAACGCGCCGCGCGGGCCTTTTTCTCTTCGGCCAGCCGGTCGGCGGTAGGCGCCGGCTGCTCCCCTCGGGTGCCATGAGCCCAGGCGTTGGCGCCAACCTTCCACGTCGGGCGATGGCCGGTCAGCGCGTCCTTCTGGAACGCAGCGACTTCGCTGTCCTTCATCCCATCGAAGTAGTTATAAGACGAGTTGTACTGGCGGACGTGCTCCGGGCAAAAGAGATAGAACTGCCCTTCGGCCCCGCGACCCTTGGGCGCACGGTGGTCACCCTTGGATTTGCAGCCCTTCCACTCGCACATGCCGCGCGCTGGGGGCTCGGCCCGCGAGGCTCCTCGCGCAGACCGAATGCGGATGCTGTCGAAGTATTTGGATTCTAGCTTCATGGGGCTGCTAGTATGATTGCGCCGGGGCGCGTGCACAAGGGCGATCGAGAGCCGAGTGGCAT
>CAMDMH010000663.1 GCA_945901835.1 Devosia equisanguinis
CGCGGCAACTGCCTCGATCCCACCAGCCATAGTCACGACTCTCCACCCGTTGATTCGGGAGGACTCTCTGAATCACACCGAGATTCCAGCGGTCAACGAAAAACGACGGAAAATTCTGATGGGTGGTGAGCCGCAAACGGGTTCGCGGCTTCGCGGCAACGGCGTGCGGTGCTACGGTATTACCCGCTGCATTGAAGACAACCAAACGAAAAGACGACCGACCCGGAGGCGCCCAGATGTTTCGAGCCGCAGCCCTTGCTGCAATTCTTTCGCCGTTCCTCGCGATCGCAGCTGTCGCCCAATCTGCTGCGCCGTCTCCCGAGGTTTTGAAAGATCTCGCCCCGACCGGCCGTCTCCGTGCCGGCATCAACCTCGGCAATTCCGTCCTGGCGCAGGGCACCATGCAACAGCCAAGCGGACTTTCTGTCGACCTCGCCCGCGAGTTGGCCAAGCGCACCGGCCTCCAACTCGAGCTCGTGTCGTTCGAGGCAGCCGGCAAGGTGTTCGATGCCCTGAAGACCAATTCCTGGGACATCGCCTTCATGGCGCACGAGCCCCGCCGCGCCGACCAGATCGAGTTCACCGCGCCCTACGTCGAGATCGAAGGCACCTACATGGTGCTGAAGGATTCACCCCTCAAATCCATCGACGACGTCGACAAAACAGGCATCCGCATCGCGGTCGGCCTCAACTCGGCCTACGACCTCTACCTCACCCGCACCATCAAGAACGCGACCATCGTGCGTGCCCACACCGGCGGCGGCTCGGCCATGATCGAACTTTACTTCAAGGAGAAGCTCGACGTCGCCGCCGGCGTCCGCCAGGCGCTGGAAGCCTACGCCGCAACGGACCCCAAGGTCCGCGTGATGGACGGCCGCTTCCAGGTCATCGCTCAAGCGATGGGCACTCCCAAGGGCCGCACCGTCGCCGCCGCGTATCTCCGCACCTTCATCGAAGAAATGAAACGCTCCGGCTTTGTCGCCGAAGGCCTGAAGCGCTCGGGGCAGACCGCCACCGTCGCCGCAGCAGCGAAGTAAGCGCCACCCCTCTCCCTCCCGCAACAGATCCCCCTCCCCCTCGTGGGGAGGGGTTAGGGGTGGGGGCTCTGGAGACAAAGAGTAGTCGCAAAATCGCGGCGACACCCGACCCGATCCTCCCTGCCGTTGCCGCCGCTCTCATACCAGCCATCACCCCACCCCCGACCCCTCCCCATCCAGGGGAGGGGAGAAAAACGTCGAGGACCGCGCGCTCATGTCCAACACTACCCCCGAAATCATCGCACAACTCGCCCCCACCGGCCGCCTCCGCGCATCGATCAATCTCGGCAACTCCGTCCTCGCGCAAGGCACACCCGAAGCCCCGCGCGGGGTCTCCGTCGATCTCGCCAACGAACTCGCCCGTCGCATCGGCCTCCCCGTCGAGTTCATCTGCTGGCCAGCAGCCAAACCATCCTTCGACACCGTGAAGGCCGGCAATGCCGACATCGGCTTCCTCGCGCACGAACCAGCGCGCGCCGCCGAGGTCGAGTTCACCGCGCCATACGTCGAGATCGAAGGCGCCTACATGGTGCGCAAGAATTCGCCGCTGCAGTCCATCGACGAGGTCGATCGCCCCGGCAACCGCATCTGCGTCGGACCCGGCTCCGCCTACGACCTCTATCTCACACGCACGCTGAAGCATGCCGAGATCGTCCGCGCGACCATCGGCGGCGGCTCGGCCAACATCGAGATGTTCCTGAAGGACAACCTCGAGGTCTGCGCAAACGTACGTCAGCCGCTCGTCGCCTGGGCCGAAAAGGACCCGAACGTCCGCCTACTGCCCGGCCGCTTCATGGTCATCGGCCAAGCGATGGCGCTGCCCAAGAGCCGCCCCAAGGCAGCAGCATTCGTCAAAGCCTTCGTCGAGAAAATGAAAGCGTCCGGCTTCGTCGCCGACGGCCTCAAGCGCTCCAACCAGATCGCCGTTGTCGCGCCAGCGGCGTAAAGCGTGCACCCCGCGCCCTCAAACCGCCCCACTGACTCAACACTGTTCAAACTGGTGGGAGAGGGTGGGTCCTCATGGGGGTAACGCAATGCAACAGTCACGCGAACGCATTGGCATGGCAGATCAGGCCGCCGAGACGACGGATGACGCTCTCTCGATAAGCTCGAAGGTCACGATCATTGGCAACGTCCACTTCGACGGCCAGATCGATATCCAAGGCACGGTGCAGGGCGAGGTTCGCTGCGCGTCGGTGCACGTTTCGAAATACGGCACGGTGATGGGGATGATCGTCGCCGACCAAGTCACCGTCTCGGGCGGCGTCAACGGCTCGATCTACGCCAACAAGCTCGTCCTCAAAACGAACTGCGACGTCGAAGGCGGAATCTACCATCGCGAGCTCTCGCTCGAGGACGGCAGCTATTTCGACGGCAAATCCCGCCCGCACAAACAACCGCTCGACCTCGCCGAAGCGAGCCCCGATGCACCGGCCGCCCTGCCCAAGGTCGCGGCTTGATCGCCTTGCGGCCGTAGGCTGGGTCAAGGCACTGCCGCGACCCAGCATCTATGTCCGTTCAGACGGTTGCTGGGTCGCGCTTCGCTTGACCCAGTCTACGACTAGGCCCCGGCCTTCACCGGGGTGACGACAGATTGCCGGCAGTGGTGTCCACGTTGGCAGTTGACCAGAATTGTTTGCACGGTGGTGCCGCCTCCACTCCATCATCCCGCCGGAGGGCGGGACCCAGTTCACCTCGATGAATTGGGTCTAACCTTGTAGCATCGGGAGACATTGGCCATGATGCCGATGTATCCGGATACCGCGATGACATTCGATGAAAAATCGCCCTGCGTCTACATCATGGCAAGCCGTCGCAACGGCACGCTCTACATTGGCGTGACGAGCGAACTGCACGCCCGAATCGGCGTCCACAAGCAGGATCTGATCGAAGGCTTCACGAAACGCTATGGTGTGCACACACTCGTCTACTACGAGATGCACGAGACGATGGACGCAGCCATCAAGCGCGAAAAGCAACTCAAGGAATGGCAACTGGCCTGGAAAATCCGCCTGATCGAAAGCATGAACCCCGAGTGGATAGACCTGTTCGATAATCGCACCGGCGACATCCTCGACGGACCTGCTGACCGCGCACGGCAAAGCCGATG
>CAMDMH010000664.1 GCA_945901835.1 Devosia equisanguinis
CGAGGTGCCGCGCGAGCCCGATCCCTCTCCCTCCAGCGTGTTGCCGCAACGTCACCGCCAACGCCTCGCCGTCAACCCGGCCGACGACGCGCATCGCGTTGCAACGGGGCCGCCGAGCAGAGGATTATGGCGAATAGAACAGGCTAGAAGTCCGACGCGATGCCGCCGTTTTCCCAATCCCCGTATCGAACGGGATCGGGCCCCGCCCGGCCGCCAAGCTCAGCCTCGGCTTTCGCCTGCGCCTCCGCCGCCGCCCGCACAGCCCGCCGCTCGGCTGCTTCATTCAACGCCCTCTGCGCCGCCTCGGAAAGCTGACGCGGAGCTTCAGCCACCAGCTCTACTTTTCCCGCCCCCGTCTCGTCGGTGTTGGCTGCCATGCCACGCGATCCCTGATGATCGATCGGCAGGGAGCAGATGCAACCCGCCATCCATTTTGCAGTGCCCTGAAGCATCATCCTATCGGACGGAATCGCTCCGCGATCCTCCGTTCGGATGGAACTGCACTAGGAGATACCATATAGCAGGAGCGGACATGAATGGATCAGCCGGGGCTGATCGTCGCCCGCCGCGCCGGGGAAAAACCGGGAAGGAGTGACGATGCCGAGCAATTTTGCCAGAACGGGTCTCCTGCTGGTCGTGCTCACCGGCATTTTCGTCGCGATGGGCGCGCTGGTCGGCGGCCGTGAAGGCATGGTCATCGCGTTCGTCATCGCGCTCGGCACCAACGCCTTCGCCTATTGGAACTCGGACACCGTCGTCCTCAAGATGTTCAAGGCACAGGAGGTGACGCCGGCCGATGCCCCGCAGCTCCACCAGCTCGTGCAGTCGCTGTCGGCCCGCGCCGAGTTACCGATGCCGCGCGTCTACGTCATAAACACACCGCAGCCGAACGCCTTCGCGACCGGCCGCAACCCCCAGCGATCCGCAGTCGCCGTCTCGACCGGCCTGCTCGATACGCTGAGCACTCAGGAGCTTGCCGGCGTCGTCGCCCATGAGCTGGCCCACATCCGCAATCGCGACACCCTGACCATGACACTCGCCGCCACGATCGCCGGCGCGATTTCGATGTTCGCGAACGTGCTCCAGTTCGGCTACCTGTTCGGCACCCGCCGCGACAACGGCAAGCTCGGCTGGCTCGGTGTGCTGGCAGCCGTCTTGATCGCCCCTTTCGCCGCCATGCTGGTTCAGATGGCCATCAGCCGCTCGCGCGAGTATGAAGCGGACAGGATCGGCGCGGCTGTCTGCGGCAACCCGCTCTGGCTCGCCTCCGCGTTGGAGCGGATTCATACGATCGCCCACAATACGCCCTATCCGGAAGCCGAAATGGCCCCGGCAGCCGCCCACCTCTTCATCGTCAACCCGCTCACGGGGCGTGGCATGGACAACTTGTTCACGACCCACCCCAACATCGAGAATCGGATCTCCGAATTGCGCAAGCTGGCCCAGGAATGGCAGCAGGCCGGAGCAGATGCGCCGCGTCCGCTCGACATCGTACAGAACCGCCCGACCTCGATCTGGGATCGGGACCGCGGATCGCCGGCTTCCGGCCAAGGCAGAGGGCCATGGGGTTGATCCGTCATGTCTGAACGCCCCCCAGGTGCCCCCCGCGCCCCCGGAAATGCCGGCCGCCCTGCAGCGGGCAAGCCGTACCGCGGCCCCGGCCGGGCTGGTGACGGCGGCAAGAAATGGCACGGCAAGCCGAAATCCAGGTCGCGCGATGACGACCCACCACGCCAAGTGGAGCCGTCGGGCTACGCCGTGCGTGCCCTCGCGGTTCGCCTCGTCTCGGCCGTCATCGACCGCCGCCGTGCGCTCGACGATGTGCTGGCCACCGAATTCACCAGCGGCCCAGGTGCAGAACTGGAGCCCCGCGACCGTGGCCTCGCGCGTCTGATCGCCTCCACCGTACTGCGCCGCAAAGGCGAGATCGACGCCGTGATCGCGACCTTCCTGGAGCGCCCGCTGCCTGACGATCGCGGGCTCCTAGACACGATCCTCGAATGCGCTGCAGCCCAGCTCATGATCCTGCAGATCGCCCCTCACGCCGTCCTCAACATCGCCGTCGAGCAATGCCGTCACGATCGCGGCGCGCGCCGGTTCGACCGCCTCGCCAACGCCGTGCTACGTCGCATCTCCGAGCGCGGACGAGATATCCTGGTAAAGCTGCCCGAAGGCACCCGCCTCGACATCCCCGATTGGCTCTGGAAGCGCTGGATCGCAACCTACGGCGAAGCGACGGCAAGGCAGATCGCCGACGCCTCGCTCCGCGAAGCCCCGCTCGACGTCACACCGCTCGTCGACGCCGAAGCCGCCGATTGGAACGAAAAGCTCGGCGGCAAGCTGCTCCCCACCGGCTCGATCCGCATCGTCGATCCCGAAGCGCGCGTCGACGCGCTGCCCGGCTTCGCGGACGGCGCGTGGTGGGTGCAGGACGCTGCCGCCGCCTTACCCGTGCGCCTGTTGGGCGACGTATCGGGCCGGCGCGTCGCGGACCTTTGCGCCGCTCCCGGCGGCAAGACCGTCCAGCTCGCGGCCCGCGGCGCTGAAGTCACCGCTGTCGACGCCTCAGCCGAACGCCTGGCTCGCGTCCGCGAAAACCTCACGCGCATGAAGCTCGACGCCGGGATCGTCAAGGCCGACGTCACCACCTGGGCCCCCTCGACGACCTTCGACGCCGTCCTGCTCGACGCGCCCTGTACCGCGACCGGCACCATCAGGCGTCACCCCGACATCCCCCACCTCAAGCGCCCGACGGATCTCGCCCCGCTGGTCGAACTGCAAGCTCGGATGCTCGATCACGCCGCAACGCTCGTCTCGGCAGGCGGCATGCTCGTATATTGCACTTGCTCGCTCGAGCACGACGAAGGCGAGAAGCAGATCGAGCGCTTTCTGTCGTGCACGCCGCAGTTCGAGCGCTCCCCGCTGATCCCTGGCGAATTCGGCTTCGAAGCTGCGTGGATCACACCCGCCGGTGATCTCCGGACGCTCCCCCACTTCTCGCCGGGCGGCGAACTCGGTGTAGGCGGCATGGACGGCTTCTACGCCGCGCGCCTCGTCCATCGGAAGGCCTGAACAAAATCGCGAGCACGAGCGTAACGCGCTATTTCGCATCTCCCGAATTGTGTTCGGTCCCATCCTCCGTCATT
>CAMDMH010000665.1 GCA_945901835.1 Devosia equisanguinis
GTTCGTCGAGGCGCGCGAGCCGTTGCTCGGCGGACATCGGCTGCTGGGAAAGGATCTGCTGCATCCGCCGCAGCGCGCCTTCCGGCAAGCGGTGGCGGGCCTGAATCTCGGCGGTAGCGCTGGCTGCCGGCAGATTGACTGGTGGTGCGACGAGAACCGGACGGGGGCGGTTCAGATTGGCTAGGGAGGCGTCGTCGGCTTGCGGTGCTGCGCGAGGCGCGGTCGGCGTTGACGGTTGCGGCCGCTGCCTCGCAGTCGCCAGCGCGGTGCGGTGCTCGGCGATGGCCGGCGCGAGTGTCGACAGCAGTAGCGTGCGGTCGATGACGTGCGTCAGCATTTCGGACAACAGAAAGCGGCTGATCTCGAGGTCGAGGCCCGTGCGTACAAGCGCGCCCGCAGCGGTCGCCTTGTCCAGCCAGAGATTTGCCAGGTGACTGCCGGGCGTCGAAGGGGGCGCGCCCGCGGGTGACGACAGCTGGCCGCGCGCGGCGGTGAAGGCCTTGGCGATTTCACCTGGCGCAAAGCGAACCTCGCCCAGCAGCTTGGTCAGCGTTGTCGCGTAGTGCTCGGACGCGACGAGAGGAATGCCTTGGCGCTCGTTGGCGAACCAAAGGGTGTGCGCGAGTGCGTCGAGTGCCGCGCCGAACGGCTCGTTCAGTTTATCCGAGCGCAGGCGGGCTGAGAATTCGGCGCCGTCCAACGGAGAGGCCGGATCGATATCGGCACCGACGAGCCCCGCGCACGCGAGCACGCCGGTCGCGACGAACCGATCCAATACCTCATACAAAGACATGGTCCCGCTGCCATTCACGCAGGCATAGCCACAGATAGAACGCGGCGATCCCGCTCTCGCCGCACCTGTGGGTAACCTTTCTTCAGGTGCGCGTCATCCCTGCAAAGATGAGCGGGTGGATAAGGTTCTGGGTTGTGGCCGCACCGCTATTTCAAAGTGGCCATCCGCTGCTTCAGCCGGTTGCGAGAAATGTGGCCGATCTGTTGGAGTGCAGCTGCGATTTCGGCATCGGTGGTGTTGGCGATGCGGCGTTCCATCTCGGCAATCGCGGTGTCTCGCGTCTGGTGCAGAGCCAACGCGACGATGACCGGGAAGCCGTGTTTTTCGCGGTAGCGGCGGTTGATGCCGGCGACCTTGTTGAACTCTTCGCGAGACATCGACGTGAAGCCTAGTCGGCTCTGCTCCGACGTGGAGTCCGCGGTCAGGGTGCCTTCGATCGCGAGACGGCCGGCAAGCTCGGGATGTGCGCGGATCAACGCGAGTTTCTCGTCGCGCGGCATGGCCTGCATCGTTGCGACCAGGGCCGCGTGAAGGCCGTCGGCAGTGTCATGGCTGGCGTCGATGCCAGCGCGATGTGTGCGCTCGGCGATCTCAGGTGTGTGCTCGAAGAGATCGCCGAAGTGTTCGAGGAACAGGGCGCGATGCATTTTCGAGGGCTTCAGTCCGGCCGGGGGGTGATGCTTGATCCAGTGGCGCGCAATGTCGAGGCGGGTGGCAACCCAAACGCGGTCGTGATTGCTGACGTAGTCGAGGAAGCGGGCGAGTGCTGCGGTACGGCCGGGGCGGCCTGCGAGGCGGCAGTGGATGCCGACGGACATCATGCGCGGCGCGCCCGCTGCGCCTTCGGCGTAGAGCACGTCGAAGCTGTCCTTCAGGTAGGCATAAAACTGGTCGCCCGAGTTGAAGCCTTGCGGGGTCGCAAAGCGCATGTCGTTGGCGTCTAGCGTGTAGGGCATGATGAGCTGAGGACCGTGCGGGCCCTCGACCCAATAGGGAAGTTCGTCGGCGTAGCTGTCGGCGGAGTAGAGAAAGCCCTGCTCCTTCATCGCGACGTCGAGCGAGTGGGGCGACGTGCGGCCCTGGTAGAAGCCGAGTGGGCGTTCGCCGACGACGTCGGTGTGGATACGGATCGCCTGCTCGACGTGCGCGCGTTCGGCGTCCTCCGTGAAGTCGCGGTAGTCGATCCACTTGAGGCCGTGGGTGGCGATCTCCCAGTTCGCTTCCTTCATCGCGGCGACGGCGTCGCGGTTGCGGGCGAGTGCGGTCGCGATGGCGAAAACGGTGACAGGCATGGTGCGTTGCGTGAACATGCGGTGCAGCCGCCAGAAGCCGGCACGGGAGCCGAACTCGTAGATGCTCTCCATGCTCATGTGGCGCTGGTTCGGCCAGGCTTGAGCGCCGACGATCTCGGAGAGGAAAGCCTCCGAGGCTGGGTCGCCGTGGAGGATGCAGTTCTCGCCGCCTTCCTCGTAGTTGATCACGAATTGCACCGCGATGCGGGCGCCATTCGGCCACTTGGGATCGGGCGGGTTGCGGCCGTAGCCGACGAGATCGCGAGGGTAGGCCGAGTGGGGATCGAAAGGGGCGGTCATGTCGTGGCTCGCGAGGGGCGCTCAGGTGGGACGTGGGACATTCAGTAGCGCAATTCGCGGCGGGGGTGGAGTGGTGGGAATTTGCGCGGGTTGATATGGTTGTGCGGCATCACCTCCACCTGACGCGGCTGACGATTTTTCGCGAAGTGCGATAAATCGTGCAGCGTCGACCTTCCCTGTGAGGAAAAAGATGTGCCCGCTCAACTTCCCCGGTAGGTCGAATAGCTCCAGGGGGAGACGAGGAGGGGGACGTGGTAGTGGCCGGCGGGATCGGCGATCGAGAAACGGATCGGCACCGTCGTGAGGAACGGCGGGTCGGAGAGGCTCGCGCCGATGCTGCGGAAATAGGCGGAGACGTGGAACACCAGCTCGAAGATGCCGACCTCGCATGCGGTGTCGACGAGCAGCGGCGCGTCGGTGCGGCCGTCGTGATTGGTGGTCACGGTCTTGATCAGTTTGCGAACGCCGGCCGCGTCGAGCTTGTAGAGGTCGATCTGCATGCCCGGCGCGGGGCGGCCGTTGGCAGTATCGAGGACGTGGGTGGAGAGGCGGCCCATGGGGATCTCGGGAGTAGGGTGAGCAGGCGCGAGCGGTGCTGCCGCCCCTCACCCCAACCCTCTCCCCACCTTTTGGGGAGAGGGGCTACAGAGCGGGCGAGGCGAGGATTGATCTACTTCTGCAGGTGGCCGTCTCGGTTCTGGAACAGGCGGTCGTCGGCGTAGCCCATCGTTTCGGGTTTGCCGCGGCCGAGCATGACCT
>CAMDMH010000666.1 GCA_945901835.1 Devosia equisanguinis
GGCATCGGGGTGCAGAAGCTGGGCCACATCGCGTTCTCCGTGCCGAACGCTGCGGCGATCACCGATTTCTATGTTGATGCGCTCGGGTTTCGCGTGTCGGACTGGATCGAGGACGTGTTCGCGTTCCTGCGCTGCGGGCCGGATCACCATTCCGTCAATTTTCTCTCGGGTCCGCAAACATTCATGCATCACATCGCCTACGAGCTCACCGACTGGGGCCATCTGCTGACGGCCTGCGAACTCTTGGGCCGAGAGAAGCGGCCGATCATCTGGGGGCCGGGACGTCATCGGGTCGGCCACAACATCTTCGCGTTCCACCGCGATCCCGACGACAACATCATCGAGCTCTATACACAGCTCGACCAGATGAAGGACGAGGACGAAGGCGCATGGGAGGCGAGGCCGTGGCATCCGACCAATCCGCTCAAGCCGCGCGTGTGGACGAGGCCGGAGGCCGCCCCGTGCTGGGGCATGGGGCCGTCGGAGGACTTCCGCCGCAACGGCAGTCAGCATCTCAACCTTGTCGGGATCTAAGGAATTTCCCGCGGACAAACGGACCAGACTTGCTCGCACGCCAAAAATGGTCAACCTAGCGCGTTGATCAGAAGGAGTTTGGCGATGAAGTTCGGGCTATATGCGCCGGTACCCCACGTCACAATCGGCTCGGACCCGATCCGCCGCGCGATCCACTCGGCGCTGCAGCCGCTTCCAGCAGGTGCAGTGGATCCACAATACGAACTGTCCAAGGAAGTTCTTCTTGCGGCTGATGAGGCCGGCTTTGACATCATCCTCTTCGCTGAGCGCCATCGCGGACCGGACCTAGAGGCATGGGTGCTTGCATCGGCGATGAGCGCTTTAACCAAGCGCATAACGAGCATGGTGGCCGTCCATCCGGGATTGTGGCACCCAACGCTGATTGCAAAGATGGCATCGACACTCGACCGCATCACGCTTGGGCGCAGTGCCATTAATGTGGTGACTGGCTGGAATGTCGATGAGGCGAGGATGTTTGGCGGCGACATCCTGCTGGAGAACAACGATCGGTACATCAGGGCTGAAGAGTTCGTCGACATTCTGAGGGGGATGTGGGCCAAAAGCCCGTTTTCCTACAAAGGCCGGTTTTACGACGTGCTCGAAGCGGAACTCCTGCTGCGCCCGGCTGGTCATCTCGAAGTATTTGCCGCAAGCCGTTCGCCTCGCGGCCTCGACATGGTAGCGCGAAGTGCGGATTGGTGGTTCGTCGACTTTGACCTGACTTCCACGAGCACAGCGCAAGTATTGGAGGCGATAAAACGCTCGATCGGCGACATGCGCGACCGTGCAGCCAAAGCCGGGCGCACGGTGCGCATCGCGTTCAATCCGTACGTAGGTTTTGGTCAGACAAAGGAAGCGGCGATTACAGAAGCACGTGGCCTCCTCGCGCTGGAGGACCCGACCGAGAAGCGCAAGATAGAAGCCCGACTGGCGCCGGCTATGGTAACAGGCTGCCTTGGCCCACCCGAGGCCGTGCGCCAGCAGCTCTGGTGTTATGCGGAACTCGGGATCGATCTGTTCCTGTTCAAGTTTGTACCAACTCCCGAGAACGTCGTCGCTATCCGCGACGAGATCATCACGCCTATGCGCCGCTCGTCGTAGGACGGCGATTTGAATGAACTCATGCCGCCGGCCGACGGTCTACTTCGCCGCGCCGACCTGCAAGCCAGCCTTCTTGAAAATGTCGCCGTTCACGCTGATTTCGTTGGCAAGAAACGCATCGGTTTGGGAATTCGACATCGGTTGGGGTGCTCCGCCGAGGGCAACAATCTTCTCACCGACCTCTTTGTCCTTCAGCGCGGTGACAACCTCGTTGTTTAAACGTGCCAGGATCGCCGGCGGCGTTTTCCGGGAGATGAAGGCGCCCACCCAAAAATTGTACGTCGCCGACCCGAAGCCCAGTTCGGTCAGTGTTGGCACTTCAGGTAGCTGGGTCACACGACGACCCGAACTTACTGCAAGCGTATTGAGCTTGCCCGCCTTAGCAAGTTCAAGACCGCCCATCACGGCCAACGGGTAAGCGTCGATCCGGCCTGCGACAAGTTCATTCACCGCCTCGGGTGTGCCGCGAAAGTGCACGGCAGTGGCCTTGAAGCCGAGGTGAATGCCCAGGGCTTCCATGAAGAGGTGACCCGACGTCCCGACCCCCGCTGTCCCGTAGTTCATGACGCCGCTAGCGGACTTCGCGTGATCAACGAATTCCTTCAGGGTCGAAAACTTTGTGCTGGTTCCCAAGATGAAGGGCATATCCGCAAGGATACTAATGCCAGCGAGATCCTTGGCGACGTCGAAAGAAAGCTTGTTCTCGAAAGACGCTGGCAGAACGGGCAACGAGGCCGTTGTAACCAAAATCGTATAGCCGTCCGGCTCAGCACTTGCGACCGCCGCCGTACCAATGGTGGTGCCCGCCCCGGGACGGTTTTCGACCACCACGGTCTGATTTAGCTGCTTGCTCACCTGCTGGAAGACTACACGCCCCACCACGTCCGCCGTGCTGCCAGGTGTCAAAGGCACAATGACCTTGAGCGGCTGTTTGGTCGGCCATTCCTGGGCGAATGCCACGTGATCGGAAATCAGACCTCCGAACCCGGCGACGAGGGCAACTCCGAGCCTGAAAAAGAGCGGGCGCATAAACGACTCCTATCGCGCAATTCACGTGCAGGGGTAGACGTCCTGGTAGCGTAGAGAGAGGAACCTCAAAGTCAATTGCAGCATTCCTCATACCGGCCCCTTGCCTCTTGGAGCGCCGCGGTTGGGCATTTAAAGCGAGGACGCGATTGGGCGTTCGCACATGTCTGCTTTAAACCTACAGCAAGCTGCGCGGCTATAACGTTGTGGCCGTCCGAGTCGATGACGTAACCCAGACCGGCTATGCCAGACCATGCCGCGCGTCTCATAATGGCCGACGCGCTCAGACGCACACAGCACACATGGGACCACGCGGCCCACCGCACGCCCCACGGCATGCCCATCGTGCTCAAACCGGAGGACTTTCCCGACTGAAGAGATGTTCCATCCGGCGCTTCGTCGACACCCGAGCAACGCCCCCGCAAGTTCTACTGGATTCGTGCTCGATTCAGGCCAGCGGGCGAGCCGTCAAGTAC
>CAMDMH010000667.1 GCA_945901835.1 Devosia equisanguinis
GATCAGGGAATGAAGGGCGCCGACGGTCGAGGTGTGTGTGAATTGCGGCGTGAGGGGCGTCATGTCATAATAAGCAACGACAAGGCGCCCCGCCGACGGTCGCCGACCACCCGCAACCGATCCGCCTTTCGGCGTTTTGCAAGAGGCTCCGATGAACGTCCACGTTGCACGCCCCGCCCCCCTGCGTCGCTCTCGGCCGAAGAAGCGCAACTGGACCATCTCGGACGTCGATCGCATGCTGGATGCCGGCATCATCGATCGCCGCGAGCTGATCGAGCTGATCGGGGGGGAGATCGTTCCGATGTCAGCGAAGGGCAGCGCGCACGAGTTCTGCGGGAAGCCGCAGATCTACGCCGCGATCGCCGTCCGCGACTAATGGGCGGTCGATGCCGTGCGCATGATCACCCACATTCATCGTCTCCCGGAAGGGGGTTCGGAGTACGCTCCGCCCGTCGCTGTCCCTCATACCGAGTTGGCCACGACGCTGCTTTAGCCGGATCTTGCAATCCGGCTCGCTGACATCGGCTTGCGGCCGATGACATCTTGAGCCAGTGGGCGACAAAGGTGCGCGAGGGTTAAGCCAGCGCCTTCAGGGCAGCCTTGCCGGCGTAATGCGCGATATCGCCGAGTTCTTCCTCGATGCGGATGAGCTGGTTGTACTTGGCCAGACGGTCCGAGCGGCACAGCGAGCCCGTCTTGATCTGACCGCAGTTCGTGGCCACCGCGAGATCCGCGATCGTCGCGTCCTCGGTCTCGCCGGAACGATGCGACATGACGGCGGTGTAGCCGGCGCGCTGAGCCATGTTGACGGCGTCCAGCGTCTCCGACAGCGACCCGATCTGGTTCACCTTCACCAGGATAGAGTTCGCCGTGGCCGTCGAGATCCCGCGCGCTAGACGCTCGGTGTTGGTCACGAACAGATCGTCGCCCACGAGTTGGCAGCGGCTGCCGATCTCGACCGTAAGCGCCTTCCAGCCGTCCCAGTCGTCCTCGGCCATGCCGTCCTCGATCGACACGATCGGGTAGCGCTTAACGAGGTCGGCGAGATACTTCGCCATCCCAGCGGAATCGAGCGTCTTACCCTCGCCTTCCATCTTGTACTTGCCGTCGTGGAAGAACTCGGTCGACGCGCAATCGAGCGCCAGCATCACGTCGACGCCCGGTTTCAGGCCCGCAGCCTCGATCGACTTCATGATGAAGCCCAGCGCATCGTCGGCGCTCTTCAGGTTCGGAGCGAATCCGCCCTCGTCGCCGACGTTGGTGTTGAGGCCGGCGTCATGGAGCTTCTTGCGGAGCGTGTGGAAGATCTCCGCGCCCTGCCGGATCGCATCCGCGCACGTCGGCGCCGACACCGGCATGATCATGAACTCCTGGATGTCGATGGGGTTGTCTGCGTGCTTGCCGCCATTGACGATGTTCATCATCGGCACCGGCATGACGTGGGCCGATGCGCCGCCCACATAACGATAGAGCGGCAGCCCCGACGCGTTCGCCGCCGCCTGCGCCGTCGCCAACGACACACCCAGGATCGCATTGGCGCCGAGGCGAGCCTTGTTCTTCGTGCCATCGAGCGCGATCAGCGCGTGGTCGATACGCCGCTGGTCCTCGGCTTCCATCCCGGCAAGCGCATCGAGGATCTCCCCGTTGACCGCCTCTACCGCCCGCAGGACGCCCTTCCCGAGGTAACGACTCTTATCCCCGTCACGCAATTCGACCGCCTCATGGGCGCCCGTCGACGCCCCCGACGGCACGGCGGCCCGGCCCTGGCTGCCATCCTCGAGCACCACGTCGACTTCGACGGTGGGGTTACCGCGGCTGTCGAGAATTTCGCGGCCGATGATGTCGGTTATGGCGGTCATGTGTGCCTCGTCGTGGAGTGGCGCATGTTATCGAGCGCGTTCTAGCGCGTTTCGTCGGACACGCAACGGGGGGAACGCCAGGATTACTAACCGATATCGTGAAAGACCGGCCGCCGCCGGGAGATCTTGTCGAGTTGGCCTCGCCCGCGAATTCTGCTTTGGTCGCAGCCCTGACCCCACAGCGACCGCACCATGAAAATCCTTCTGCTCCACCAGAATTTCCCCGGGCAATTCTCTCACCGGGCCACGGCTTTGACGAATCGCGGGCACGGGGTCCTGGCCCTGACGGACAGCACCAATGCCCGAACCAGTTCGACCCAGACGGCCCGCTATCGCTTCCAGAAGCCGGCCTTCGATCAGACTGGCTCTGTGCTCGCCCGCAGTTTCGCCGACCATGCTGCTCGTGGCGAGGCGGTAGCACGGGCCTGCATGGCCCTGCGGGACAAGCACACCTTCGAACCGGACGTTGTCTTCGGCCACATCGGCTGGGGCGAGACGCTGTTCCTCAAGGAAATCTGGCCGGACGCCCGCCATCTGCTCTATGCGGAACTATTCTATCGGACGCGCGGCCTCGACACCGGTTTCGATCCGGAGTTCCAGCGGGACGACGACTGGCAGCGTATTCGCACCACGGCCCGGCAAGCCCATCTGCTGCTCGCCATGAACGGGGCGGACCAAGCATTGTCGCCGACGCGGTGGCAGGCGGATTCTTTTCCGCAGCACTTGCGCTCGAAGATCACCGTGGTTCACGACGGCATCGATACCGGAGTAGTCAAACCCGATGCTGCGGCGAGCGTCGAGTTGCCCGGCACGAACCTGCGCCTGAAAGCCGGCGATGAGACGCTCACCTTCGTCAATCGCAACCTCGAGCCCTATCGCGGCTATCACATCTTCATGCGCGCGCTGCCCGAGGTGTTGGCTGCCAGACCGAACGCCAACGTCGTCATCGTCGGCGGCGACGACGTCAGCTACGGCACAAAACCACCCGACGGGAAGACCTGGAAATCCATCTTTCTCGACGAGGTCAAGGACCGGCTGGACCTGTCGCGGGTCCACTTCGTCGGCAAGGTGCCCTACCCGATGTTCCTCGACCTGATGCGTGTGACCCGCGTACACGCCTATCTGACCACTAGTGTCTGGCTAACTCTCGAATAGTTTCAACTGGTTGTCCACGGCCTCGTCTTCGATGGAGGCGGCATCGTGCGAGAGGGCCTGTAGAATGGGCACTTTCTCGAAGAGCGTCAGCGAGAAGACCTGCAGCAAAGTGTAAAGT
>CAMDMH010000668.1 GCA_945901835.1 Devosia equisanguinis
CCGAACATGGACTTTGCCAAGTCTACAATTTCAACATTCTTTGCGCGGCTCTCTCGATGGGCGCTGCCTGGGATCGCGGCATGCGTGCTGGCGGCCTGCAGCTCGTCGAAGAGCGCCGAAAAGCTGCTCAATCCCGATCCCGCCGACAAGATGTATGCGATTGCGGACGCTCTGCTTTCGCGCGGGCGCTATGAGGATGCGGCTCAGAAGTTCGAGGAACTCGATCGCGACCACCCCTATTCACCGGAAGCACGCCGGGCGATCGTGATGTCGGCCTTCGCTTATTACAAGGCAGGCAAGTTCCCGGAGGCCATCACGACCGCCAAGCGGTACACGACAATGCACCCGGGCACGAAGGAAGCGCCGTTCGCTCATCACATCATCGCGTCGGCGTATTTCGACGACATCAACGGTCCAAATCGCGATCAGGGCAACACGCGCAAGGCGCTGGCCGAGTTCAAGACGCTGATCGCGCGCTATCCAGACAGCACCTACGCCAAGGGCGCCGAGAACAAGGTGCGGCTGTGCGAGGATTCGCTGGCCGCGCACGAGATGCTCGTCGCGCTGCAATATCTGAAGAACAAGCAGTGGCTCGGCGCCAAGAACCGCTTCGAGGTCGTTGTTCGCGAGTACCAGACGACGGCGCATGTCGAGGAGGCGCTGATGCGTCTCGTCGAGGTCAACATGGCGATCGGCATCGTGCTTGAGGCGCAGAACGCGGCGGCGGTGCTTGGGCACAACTTCCCGAACTCACCGTGGTACCGGGATGCCTTCGCGCTGTTGCAATCGAATGGGCTCGCTCCGCGCGAGGATACCAGTTCCGGCAACTGGCTGACGCGGCAGTGGCGCAGCATCACGACGTCGTCGACGACGCCCAAGCGCGGCTGATCGCGCTCACAACACCGGTTTTGCCGCGGCCGTCCGATCACTCGGGCGGCTGTCGTCATTCTCGCAAGGCAGCTCGGCTACTGTGACGCGCTTTACGGCGAAGGCTGCTGTACCAATATTGCCAGCATGGAGGTGCCGACCCGTGGCTGACGACGACGAAGCAAATCGGTTTTCCGCCCGTGCTGCGCGCTACATGCGTGTGGGGACGAACGTAGGCAGCATAGCTGCCAGGGTGGCGAGCCAGCGGCTGTTCGGCCGCGACGGCGACAACTCCAAGAATGCGGCGGATCTTGCGGCGGCGCTGGGCGGGCTCAAGGGTCCGATGATGAAAGTCGCGCAGCTCCTGTCGACGATCCCGGAGGCGCTGCCGCCCGAATACGCGCGCGAGCTTTCGCAGTTGCAGAGCCAGGCGCCGCCGATGGGGCCGGCTTTCGTTCGCCGCCGCATGATCGCAGAGCTTGGGTCGGACTGGCAGGCGCGCTTCAGGAGTTTCGATGCGCAGCCGGCGGCATCAGCTTCTCTGGGGCAGGTTCATCGCGCGGTCTCGCTGGACGGGCGGTCGCTTGCCGTGAAGCTGCAATATCCGGATATGCAGTCGGCCGTCGAGGCGGATCTGACGCAACTCAAGGTCGTGTTCGCCATTCATGCGCGGATGGACCCTGCCGTCGATACCCGGGAGATCCTTGCCGAGATTTCGGCGCGGCTGAGGGAGGAGCTCGACTACGGGCTCGAGGCGGGGCACATCGGCCTCTATCAGCAGGTACGCGATGGCGATCCGCTGATCCGTGTGCCGACGGTGGTGCCGGAGCTGTCGACGGGACGGCTGCTGACGATGTCATGGCTCGAGGGGCGGCCGCTGCTCGACTACAAGGAGAGTCCGATCGAGGATCGCAACCAGATCGCGCGGGCGATGTTCAAGGCGTGGTGGTATCCGTTCAGCCACTACGGCGTGATCCACGGCGATCCCCATCTGGGCAACTACACGATTTTCGAGGAAGGCGGCACTCCGGCCGGCATCAATCTCCTCGACTATGGCTGTATCCGCACGTTCCCGGTGTCGTTCGTGCAAGGTGTGATCGATCTCTACAACGGGCTTCTGACGAACAACCGGGATCTCGTCGTCCACGCCTACGAGAGCTGGGGCTTCCGTGGCCTCAACGCTGAGCTGATCGAGGCGATGAGCATCTGGGCGCGGTTCATCTACGGGCCGCTGCTCGAAGACCGTGTGCGCTCGCTCGCCGAGGATACCGCACCCGGCGAGTACGGCCGGCGGGAAGCCTTCCAAGTGCACAAGATCCTGAAAGAGAAGGGGCCCGTGACCGTGCCGCGCGAGTTCGTGTTCATGGATCGCGCCGCGATCGGGCTTGGTGGCGTGTTCCTGCATCTGGGCGCGCGGATGAACTGGTACAAGCTGTTCAACGAGACGATCGAAGGTTTCAAGCTGGAGGACGTCGCTGCGCGGCAGAAGGTGGCGTTCGAGAAGGTGGGCGTGCCGCTGCCGAGATAGCGCACAGGTAGTCCGACCGATTCGCGGTCACTCCAGGCCACATTTGCGTTCATTCGTCCGGTGGAGCCAGTTGTGGTGATCAGTGCAAGCGTAACGCCGGTCTTGCGCAGCTTCGACGAGGTCAAGGCGCTTGAGTTCTATGTCGACTTTCTCGGGTTCGAAGTCGAGTTCGAGCATCGCTTCGGCGAGAACTTCCCGCTGTATCTCGGCATCCGTCGTGACGATGTTGTGCTGCACCTGAGTGAGCATCATGGCGATTGCTCGCCTGGAGCGCTCGTTCGGATTGCGGTATCGGACGTGAGGGCGTTGTCGGCGGGGTTAGCTGCGAAGAACTATCGCTACGCAAGGCCGGGCGAGCCGCGCGAGATGTCCTAGGGTTCGCTCGAGGTGATGCTGACCGATCCGTTCGGCAACAGGCTGGTGTTTCATCAGCCAACCGGGTGAACACTCAGGCCTCGATCACTTCGTACTTGCCTCTGCGGGCCTCGTATTCCGCGCGGGGGATGGGCCGGAACGTCTGGTCCATCACGTTCTGCAGAGGGAATTTGATCACGTACTCGCGGTATTCCTCGTGGCCGCCGAGCCATTTCATCGAGCTGTTGGTGACGATGCGAAAGAGGGTGTTCGAATTGCGGTTGCCGATGTCGAACATCATGTCGACGTGCGCGAGGTAGTAGTCGCGGCCAGGGCTCGTCATCAGGTCGAGCAGGGGTAACCCGATGATGATC
>CAMDMH010000669.1 GCA_945901835.1 Devosia equisanguinis
GTCGCCCGGCAGCCGGACGTCACTGGCAGGACCTCGTGTACGCAGTCCGCATAGAACGCGGCGAAAGCGATCTCGGACGGCTCCTCGCATGCAAGATCCAGCCGAGCTTCGCGGTCCGTGTGCCGGACGACCAGTTCACCGCCCTTCGACTGTGATGGCAATGCCAGCACCAGCGTCGCGAACATGCCGGGCGCCTTCTCAGTGTCGCGATGGCTGACGAAAAAGCTACCCTTGTCGTAGACCAGCAACTTGTAGAGTTCGGCGGTCACCGGCCCGGCGACGCCCAGTCCCTCAGCGGCGCGCTTCACGATGCCATCAAGCGTATCCACCCAATGCTTGCCGCCAATGCTGACATGGCTCGCTTCGATCTGCCACGTACGGCGGACTTTCGTGTCGACGACCGTATCGGCGCCACGCCCATAGGGCGCGCGCGTGGCAGCTTTGATCAATTGCTTCGCCTGCGCTGGCAACAGCGGAAGCGCGATCGGCCCGACACCCTCGACTTCGATGCGTGGCGCCAGAAATTCAGCGCGACCCGAGGCGAAGAAGTCGCCGGGCCGGTCGACGTCGCCGAGGATATCGGCCAGTTTTTGAGTGATCGTCATTGTGCGCCCCCTGATCGCCTCAGCCCCCTCACTCCGCAATCACCTCGCCGCCACTTCATACCCCAGACTGCGGTAACCCAACTGGCGCTTCAGCGCCATGCGCGCCAGCATCGGAACGCCTGAATCGACGTAGTCGTAGACGACGACCTCGCGCTTGGCGTGGTGCTCGCGGTGCAATCGGCCAACGTACTGTGCGAGCGTGCCCTTCCACGAGATCGGCATGGTCAGGAACAACGTGTCGAGGGAGGCGTCGTCGAAGCCCTCACCAAGGTAACGGCCGGTCGCCAAGACGAGACGTTCCTCGGTATCGGGTCGTTTCATGCCTGCGTCGGCCGTTCGCCGCTCGGTCGCGTTCATGCCACCATAAAGAACGACGAGGTTTCGTGTGAACTTTTCCAGACGCGTGCGGAAGTATTCGAGATGATCGCGGCGTTCGGTCAGGATCACCGGGCGGCGTCCAGCTTCCAGGCTGAGCAGCACGTCGTCGAAGATCATATCGTTGCGCTTCTCGTCCTGCGCCAGCGCTGCATAGAGCGCCGTCATCTGCGATGGGCCCTGCGCGTCCTGGTCAGGCCGATGCTGAAATCCGGTCTCGCGCAGTCGGACCTTGTGGGTGAACGACCGGGTCGCGGCCTGCGATTTCGCGTCCACTCGGTAGCGGACTGGCCCACACTGCATGAAGATGATGGGGTGATGGCCATCCTTGCGGGCGACCGTTGCCGACAGTCCGAGAACGTATCGAGCCTTGGTTCGGCGTGCGACCAGTTCGAAGCTGACGGCCGAGAGATGATGGCACTCGTCGACAATCAGTTGGCCGTAATCGGCGACGAGGTCGCTGACCTCACCGTTGCGCACGAGGCTCTGGATCAGCGCGATGTCGATCCGCCCCGTCGGCTTGCGCTTTCCGCCGCCGATTGTGCCGATGTCGCCGTCCTCCACGGACAGAAACGACTGAAGGCGTTCGCGCCATTGGTCGACGAGCTGGCGGCGATGGACGAGAACCAGCGTGTTGACGCCGCGTGCGGCGATCATGCGCGCGCCGACGACGGTCTTGCCGAACGCCCTCGTAGCGGCCAGCACGCCATAATCGTGGGGTTCGATCGCAGCGACGGCGGCCGCCTGTATGTCGAGCAGTGTGCCGAGAAATGTGAGGTCCAGTGGCCGACCGGCATTGCGTTCATCTTTGAACTGCGCCGCGGCTCCGTTCAACTTCAGCAATTCGATAGCTTCGTCGAGGCAGCCACGCGGCAGGCCGACGTGGTGCGGATGAAGCTCAGCACACGAGATGATGCGCGGCTTGCCGAACGTTGGCAGCCGCATAGCCTGCGCGCGATAGAACTCTGGGTTCTGAAATGCCGCGACCCGAACGAGCTGTGCGACCATCGACGACGGCAGGCCGGAACGGTCGACATAGACTTGATCGCCGAGCACCAAATCAACGTGCGCGGGCATCGGTTCCTTGGAGGATTGCGCCTGGCGTCGGCGCGACGGCGTCATGTTCCACGGCTCGTCCGCGTTCTCGTCATCGACGGGCAGTCGGACGCCGGTGGCGCCACCAGGCATTTCCGCTTCGATCTTTGCGATCACGGAGGAAACGTCCGACGACGCCATCCGGCGCTGAAGCGAGAGAAACGCCCACTGGTCATGATGGGGCCGCAGATCATCATCGACGAACATGCTGTTCCCGAGTTCGCGCGCGTGGCGCTGCAATGGCAGCGCGATCAAGTTGCCAAAGCCGCCGCTCGGCATCGTGTCCTGGCTCGGAAAGAGGCGATCGTAGGACTTGAAGCCGATCTCTGGCCGTCGGTTCATTGTCCGTGTCAGCAGCAATGTCCCGAGACGACGGGCTTCCGATGCCGCAACAGGCTCGGAGAAGAAGAACCAGACGTGACCGCCATTCCCGGAACGCGATCGTTCAAGTGCCGCCGGCACATCGTAGTCACGGCAGGATGCGATGAAGGCCCGGGCGTCGGTCGACCAATTTTCCTCGTCGAAGTCGACGGCCAGGAACCCGCACGTATCGTCGAAGAGCAGCGGATAGACGCCGGCAACGAAGTCTTTGCCTCGCCCACTGGGGCGAACGCGGTCCTCTCCGCGCAGATGGCATTCGATCACGGCGGGCGTGACCGGGATGAACGCTTTGTTCGGACAATCGCCGCACTTGACCTGCGGCTTGCCGCATACGCCGGGCACCCACTCGTTGGCGCAGGCCGGAGCGTAGCCCGATCGCCCGGTCTTCGGGTTGTCCCATCGCGCTGGGAACACATCGGTGCGACCGCCGAACAGCCGCCGGAACAGCGCGATCTTGTCCGTGGCAGGCGAACTGTTGGTCACGAACGGCTTGGGTTGCGGTTGCGGAACAACAGCTGCAGGCTCCGTCACGACCTGCTGCAATTCACGCAGCCGTCGTTCCAGTGTCTGCCGCTCTTGATCGAGCTCCAGCATTCGCAGTCGGATCTGGCTTGCTTCGTCGCCCATTGCTCTCCCTACGATCATGGGAACTCTGTATT
>CAMDMH010000670.1 GCA_945901835.1 Devosia equisanguinis
GGTGGTTCCTGATCGCGTCGAAGAGCGTCGGGATCGCGATGCCGTGGGGCCGGGTGTACCTGCTCGAACCGTGGCATCAGGACCGCCTGACGCGAGTGCACGAACTCGTTCACCTCAAGCAGATCAAGCGGGACGGGGCGATCTGGTTCAGCTGCCGCTATATGTGGTGGCTGTTCCGCTACGGCTATTGGCGCAACCCATACGAGGTCGAAGCCTACCGGATCGAAGCCGAGACGGAGCGCAGATGGGGGACGGCGGGGAAAACGCGGCGGTCGAGGCGGCCTCGGGCGGGTTGAGCGCTGCAAGAACCCGTTTGCACGGGCGGGCAAAGCCGCTATCTAGGGCGTCAGAAACATCAATCGACCCGCCCGGGAGATCCGTGACCCATGCCGACGACCCTCTACGACAAGATCTTCGAAGCCCACGTGGTCGACCGCCAGCCTGACGGGACGTGCCTCCTCTATATCGACCGCCATCTGGTGCACGAGGTGACCAGCCCGCAGGCGTTCGAGAGCCTGCGAATCAACAAGCGCAAGGTCCGCGCGCCGGAGAAGACGCTGCTGGTCGTCGACCACAACATTCCGACGACCGACCGCACCAAGCCGAACCCCGACCCGGAGAGCACGGCGCAGATCGCCTATCTCGCGGAAAACGCCAAGATCTTCGGCCTCGAATATTACGACGGCTTCGACAAGCGCCAGGGCATCGTCCACGTCATCGGACCGGAGCAGGGCTTCACGCTGCCGGGCACGACGCTCGTGTGCGGCGACAGCCATACCGCGACGCATGGCGCGTTCGGATCGCTCGCGCACGGCATCGGCACGTCGGAAGTGGAGCACGTACTCGCCACGCAGACGCTGATCCAGAAGAAATCCAAGAATATGCGGGTGACCGTCGATGGCAAGTTGCCCGAGGGGCTGTTCGCCAAGGACATCATCCTCGCCATCATCGGCGAGATCGGCACCGGCGGCGGCACCGGCCACGTCATCGAGTTCGCCGGCCAGGCGATCCGCGACCTGTCGATCGAGGGCCGAATGACGGTCTGCAACATGACGATCGAGGGCGGCGCACGCGCGGGCCTGATCGCGCCCGACGAGAAGACCTATGCGTACCTGAAGGGTCGCCCGAAGTCGCCGAAGGGTGCCGACTGGGACAACGCCGTCAAGTATTGGGAGACGCTGAAGACCGACGAAGGCGCACACTTCGACAAGGAAGTGCGGATCGACGCGGCAAACCTGCCGCCGATCGTGACCTGGGGCACCAGCCCCGAGCAGGTGACCACCATCACCGGCCGCGTGCCGACGCTCGAAGAGATCAAGGACGAGGGCAAGCGGAACTCCGCCATGCGTTCGTTCGAATACATGGGTCTCAAGGGCGGTGAGAAGATGACCGACCTCAAGATCGACCGGGCGTTCATCGGTTCTTGCACGAACAGCCGGATCGAGGATCTGCGCGCCGCGGCGAAGGTCGCCGAGGGCAAGAAGGTCAGTGCACACGTCAGCGCGATGGTCGTTCCGGGCTCCGGCCTCGTGAAGGAGCAGGCGGAAGCGGAAGGTCTCGACAAGATCTTCATCGCCGCCGGTTTCGAGTGGCGCGAGCCCGGCTGCTCGATGTGCCTTGCGATGAACCCGGACAAGCTGGAGCCCGGCGAGCGTTGCGCCTCGACCTCGAACCGCAACTTCGAGGGCCGTCAGGGCTATCGCGGCCGGACGCATCTCGTGTCGCCGGCGATGGCGGCAGCAGCGGCGATCGCGGGGCATTTCGTGGATGTGAGGACGTTCAAGTAGGTCTTTGCATGGGGTCAGACCTGCAGGGTCTGCCCCCGGGCGAAGGATGGCGGGGCTGGATCCGAAAGGGTTCGGCCCCTTTTCGTTGGCGGTCTATCAAAGACCTGGGGCGTCACGGTGTAAGACCCGGAGGGTCCGATACCGTCTCAAGCCGCCCTGCGGTCACCGAGCGCGCGGAGGGCTTCAATGAGTTGCTCGGCGCGAGGGGCGTTCTCGACGAGCCAGAACGACTCGGCGAGATCGGTTTCGTCGCCATCGGAGTCGGTGGTCTTGCCGAGCAGTATGCGGATAGTGCCACGTCCGGACGAAAACTCGGTCCGCGAGACGGATACTATGCGTGAAGGTTCGATCGACGAGACTGCGATCTCGCCGCGCCGTCGGCGGATCGTGACGATGCGGCGGTCCGTGATGATGTGGACCGTGGACTTGCCCCAGCGCCAGACCCAGAGCGGCGTGCCCAGCATTCCCAGTCCGACGCCGACGAAGGGGAGCCCCCACAGCGCCATGATGATCAACGGTAAGAGTGGCGATGTGCTTTTGGCGTTCGCGAGCTTCTGGATCAGGAGGCCGACGCTGACCATTTCCCAGCGGATCGTGAAGTAGAGCCACGGAAGCGCGAAGATCCAGACGAGCATTGACCACTTCGCGGCAACCCAGGCATCCGGGCGGCCGACCCATTCGATGCGTTCGCCGCGCGTCTCGCGCTCGGCAGTGCGAGCAAGTTCAACGGGAAGCTCTCCGAGCGCCGACGGAACTACGGTTTGCCTCGGCGCACGCTGACTCGCGCTGATGGTTGCGCTAGAGCGCCGGTCGAGCGTCGCCTGGACGAATGTGACATCTGGAACGCCAGGCCATGTCAGCGTCTCCGGCTTCGCATTGCCGTCGATATCCCTGTCTACGCCACAGGCGATCGAGAGCGTGCCGGAGCCGTCGGAGCGCTCAATACTGCGCACGAACTTGATCGCGCTACGCGGCCGGTCGTCGAGCGGCTTCTTGCGCCCGATCTCGACGCTCAGGACGCGCCTGTCCGTGACGGCGTGCACGCGGCGCGAGCCGGATCGAAGTTCGCGATAGAGGTGCAGCAAGAGTGCGACGCCGATGCCGACGAACGGCGTCAGGAGGGCGAGAAAAAGGAACGCCCAACCGCGCGACCCGTCGCTGCCGTTCATGTTCCATGGGATCAAACCGAAGGCTGCCGCAGCGATCGTCACCGCGAAAAAGCCAGTGATCGTGGTCCAGCCGATAGCGAACATGCCGCTGAAGAGTAGGTTGCCCCAGGTCGCCCGCCAATCTGGGGGGGCCTGCCCAGACTACCGTTTCGCC
>CAMDMH010000671.1 GCA_945901835.1 Devosia equisanguinis
GTGACAAGGCGCAATGGCAGGCCGAGAGTAGTCCTGAAAACGTTGGCGAACATGTCGGTGTCGGAGCCGCGGCCTGTGCCTCCGATGGTGAACGGAAGACGCCGCAGGTCGTCGAGGCTGCCGACCGGAGATCGCGATGAGGCAATGCAGACACTGCTTTCGCTTGCGACGCTGCCGATCCACTCGAGCTGCCGCGGATCGAACTTGGCACGGCCCAGCAGAGGTTCGATCGGGACGGTGTGATTGAAGGTCGCCATGACCGTGCCGTCGCGCGGGGCGATCGAAAACAGGTAGTCCACGGCTTTGAGGCTTCCTGCCCCCGGCATATTTTGAACGATTACCGTCGGATTACCCGGGATATGCCGGCCAAGATGACGAGAAAGTGTGCGGGCATAAAGATCGAACGAGCCGCCGGGACTGAACCCGACGATGATGGAAATCGAACGGCCTTTATAGAAATCGGCTGATGGCGGTGCCGCGGTTTGTGCGCTGGCAGGATGCAGCGTCGGAAAAACACCCACGGACATTATTGCCAGAAGCGCAGCGCAGGCACGCGTGAGGGAGTCTGCCAATTCGACACCCGTCTGTGAGCACCAGTCTGTGAGCACCATTCTGTCAACACCAGTCGGATCCAGCTTTCAACTCGACCTTTGATGGTGCGTTTTGCGTGTCAGCCATTGCTTCAGCTCCCCGAGGACGACGGTATCATCATCCGTTGGTAGCGTTGCGCATTACAGTGTTTGCGCGAAGTGAGGTCAACGATTTTGTTGCCGGCAGCGTGCCCAATTTCTGGGCTGCAGGTTGCCCAGGCAGCCATCAGAATTCGTCCGAGCGAGCCTGATCACGACTATCGACCCTGGAATTTCGGTTCATGCGGCTGGGCACTACCCGCTCCCGACTATCTGCATTGCAAGATTCGAAATCGACGTCGCAGGATTTGACATTCGTTGCTTGCTTCCAGACAATCGTCCTCACAGTTCCAAGGGAAGCCGCTTCGATCCGATTCCATCAACTGGAGCACGCCCATGCCGAACATGAAGAAGCTCGTTCTTGAGACCACAGCGCCATTTCAGGGGCTGCCCGAACTCGTCGCGTATGACGAGGGCTTATTCAACGATGAGGGAATTGTCGTCGAGTGGGCCGACCGCAACAAGGGCAATACCTCGAAGGCGCGGCCCGATATTCACGATCCCAAGGGGCTCGATCCTTTCGTCAGCCACGGGAAGCTGTTCGAGCAGGGCGCTGCCGACATGTACAATGCATGCGAGTGGGGCAACTATTGCCGCGTGCAGGACAGCAAGAACGGCAGCAGGCAGGTCGGCCGCAGGGGAATTCTGACCTATGCCGCCATCGTGGTGCGTCCGGACTCACCGGTCTATACCATGCAGCAATTGGCAAACCGCAGCGTCGGTGTGCCCTTCTATTTCGGGACCCACTATCTCGCACTGCACATGCTCGAAGGTTTCCTGCCACGCGAATGCATCAATGTGTGCAGTGTGCCGAACAATTCAGTTGATCGGCTTCAAGCTCTCATGGACGGTATCGTGGACGCGACGACGCTGACCGAGCCCTATCTCTCGCTCGCCGAGAAGATGGGCTGCCGCGCGATTTGCGGCGCATTCTATCACGGCACGGAGGTCGCTTCCGACAAGGTGGACGCCGAGACCTATGCGGCATTCAACCGTGCCGTGAAAAAAGCAATCGTCAGGATCAACGCCGACAAGCAGAAGTACCAGCAATACTTCATCGACTATCACAAGAAAGAGCATCCGGGCATCGCGGGCCTTACGGTCGCGGATCTGCGTGCGAGCCGGCTCGTGGTCTGTGATCCCGCGCCTATTCCGGCCGATGAACTCGAGCGAACCTTCAACTGGCTTCGTAGTTGGGGCATGCTCGAGGAGACCGAGACACCTGAAGCTCTGGTCGACATGGACATCCAGGTGCGCGCCCATACGCCAGAACTCCGCGCCTGAGTTGGGCGCAATGCAGGGGTGCGGTAGCCAGTTCAGGGTGGTGCGTGCGCCACCCATCTCACCGGCTCCTTACCGGCTGCCACTGTCCTTGATCACACCTCCACTTTCGTCGCGTCATACTCGAACAGCCAGTCGTAGCGAAGGCGGACTTTGTCGGGTTGCCATTCGCGGTCCACGTAGGCGATGGCTTGGGCTGGATCGGCGAGCGTGGGGTTGTGGAAGCGGCGGCCGGTCTCGGCCGAGCCGTTGACGATCCTGGTCGTGCGGTCGAGCCGTAGGTCCTCGAAGCGCGCCAAGGCGACCGCGGCATCGGCGTGGGCGTCGAGGCAGCGCGCGAGCACAAGACCGTCCTCCAGGGCCATGTTCGCGCCTTGCGCGAGGAAGGGCAGCGTCGGATGGCAGGCGTCGCCCAGCATGGTGACGCGGCCCTTGGTCCAAGCCTTCATCGGCGCGCGCCCGACCATAGCCCACTTGTAGGGCTGGTCGAGTTTGGCGATCAGCTCGTGCACCAGCGGGTTCCAATTGGGGAAGTCTTTAGCGCATTCCTCGTGGGTTCCCTTCTCGGTCCAGCTCTCGACCTTCCAATCCTCGCGCTCGCCGAAGCCGACCCAGTTCATCAGTTCACCACGGCGGAGGGGATAGGTGATGACGTGGCCGCCGGGGCCGACCCAATTGGTGCCGACGGGACGCCGCATCTCGTCGGGCAGATCGGCCTCCTTGACGAGCCCGCGCCAACAGATGATGCCGAGATACTCGGGCTTGCCTGCTTCGAACAGGCAGTTCCGCACGGTCGAGTGGACGCCGTCCGCGCCGATCAGGGCGTCGCCCGTCGCGGTGCCGCCGTCAGCGAATTGGAGGGTAACCTTGGAGCCGTCCTGGCTGAGGCCGGTGCAGCGCTTGCCGGTGTGGATGTGGACCTTTCCGCTCTGTCGGGCACCTTCCAGCAGCACGCGGTGGATGTCGCCGCGGTGCACGAACCAGTAGGGCGCGCCGAAGCGTTCGATCGAATCCCGGCCGAGGTCGAACAGCTTCCAGGTCTGGCCGGTGTTCCAGATACGGACCTCCTTGAAGGCGGCCTCGCAGACGACGCGCTTCATCGCCTGTTCGAGGCCCAGCGAGATGAGCACGCGGGT
>CAMDMH010000672.1 GCA_945901835.1 Devosia equisanguinis
CGGTATTCCGCTTCATGCGATGTATTTCGCGGGGGTGTGGTGGAGCGTCATGCATGGATTGCCCGTGGCGATCTCGGGTCTCATCTCGGCATTGCAGCCGATCCTGACGGCGCTGCTGGCGCCCTATCTCGCGGACGAGAAGATCACGCGATCGCAATGGACCGGCGTAGTTCTCGGGTTCACCGGCATTGTGATGGTGCTGAGCCCGGCGCTGGCGGCGTTGCCGCCGGGCAAGCTCGGCGACGTGCTGCTGCCGCTGGCGGTCAACGTCGGGGGAATGATCGGGGCGACGCTCGGAACGTTCTACTCAAAGCGGTTCGTCACAGCGGGCGATCTGCGCGCCATCACAGTACTGCAGAACGTCGGCGCCGCTGCGGTGACGCTGCCGCTCGCATGGGCCACGGAAACCATGCACGTGACGTGGAACCTTCAGGTCCTCCTGACGCTGGCGTGGGTGGTGTTCGGCATGTCGATCGGTGCGGTCGGACTGCTGCTGCTGCTGATCCGGCAAGGGGCCGTCTCGCGTGCCGCGGCGCTGATCTACCTGATGCCGCCGCTGGTGGCGCTGCAGGCTGTGTTCATTCTCGACGAGACGCTGAGCGTGGCGCAGATGATCGGGATGGGTGTAACAGCCGTCGGCGTGGCGCTGGCGGTGCGGAAAGGCTGAACCAAGGGAGAAGTTGCCGGGCACCGGCGAAGAGGATAACCGAGGCTGATCGAGAGAGGCTCGGGACAGATGGTCGTATCAGCGTCGCCCTTCATCGTCGGTTGGCAGGAGTGGTTGGCGCTGCCGGAGCTGGGGCTGCCGGCGATCAAGGCCAAGATCGATACAGGGGCGCGGACGAGTGCGCTGCATGCCTTCCTGATCGAGCCGTTCGGCTCGCCGACCGCGCCGATGGTGCGGTTCGGCATTCATCCGATTCCCGGCCGACTCGACGTGGCGATATTCGCGTCGGCGCCGGTCGTCGACCGCCGCGAGGTGACGAGTTCCAACGGTGAGCGCGACACGCGCTATTTCATCCGAACGCCCGTGAAGCTCGGCGACCGGGTGTTCGAGATCGAAGTCGGGCTGACGAACCGCGAAAGCATGTCGTACAGGATGCTGCTCGGACGGCAGGCGATTCGCGAAGACATGATGGTCGATGCGGCGACATCGTTCCGGCAGCCGAAGCTTTCCTACAAACTCTATCGCGAAGTGCCGCGAACGATCGCGGAGAGCCGGGCGTTGCGGATCGCGCTGGTGGCGCGAGGCGTGGGCGGATCGTTCAATGCGGATCTCGCCGAGGCTGCCACCACGCGGGGGCACTCGCTGGAAATGCTGGAATTCGACCGGCTCGCGCTGTCGTTCAGCCGCGATACTGCAGCCGTTCTACGCGATGGTCAGCCGGTCGCGCATTACGATGCCGTCATTCCACGGATCGGCCGGGGGGAGGGGGCGGCGGGCGCCGCGATCATCCGCCAGATGGAGGCGACAGGGTGCCTGTCGCTCAATTCGGGGGATGCGATCGAGCGGGTTTCAAATCGTGTCGCAGTAGCCCAGGCGTTGGTCCGCGGTTGTGTATCGCAGGCGATGCTTGCCGGCGAGGCGGCGGTCAAAGTCGATGCAGCACCTGGCGGCGATGCTTTCATGCGTGTGCTGGTGATCGGCGGAGGGGCTGCGGCGATGATCCGCGACGAGGGCAAGGGCGAGCGGAAAGTCAGTCTCGCGCGTCATCGCGCAGAGCGGCGTATCGCGGAACACGCCGCGGAGGCTTTGGGGCTGGGCCTTGCAACCGTCGATGTGGCCCAATCGGACGACGACGTAGTGGTCGCGCGGGTATCGGCGCGGCCGGCGCTCAGACGTTTTTCCCGCCTGAGCCGGAAGGATCTGCCGGGCGATATTCTCGATGCATTGGAAGCGCGAGTGGGCCGGCAGGCGCGTGCCGGGCGCGGCGGCGAGGACGTTTGAACGGAGCCGCGCCGCGATGTTTGCATCGCTGCATCAGTCGATTTTGAATCCGCTGGCGTCGATGATCGGTTTCCAGCGGACGAGGTCGGCGGCGAGCGACGTGCGAAAGGTCTCCGGGCTCAGGTCGCTATCGATCTGGAAGCTGGCCTTCTCGTAAATCGAGCGCAGCTCAGGCTCGGCGAGCGCCGTTCTGATCGCCTTCGAAATGGTTTCGATCACAGGCCTGGACGTGCCTTTGGGTGCGACGATGCCGAAGAACGACTCGGCGACGAGACCTGGCATGCCGCCTTCGATCGCGGTCGGCACGTCCGGGGCTTGCGGCATGCGCTTCGACGTCGTCATCGCCAGCATGCGGATCTGGCCGGCGGTGCGCAGTTCGAGCACTTGGCCCGTGACATTGACGACGGCGAGCGGAATGTGGCCGCCGACGAGATCGTTCAACGCGGGACCGGCGCCGGTATATGGCACGTGCGCGATGGTCGGAAGCTGCGCCAGAGACTTGAACAGTTCGCCGGTCAGGTGGTTGGTAGTGCCGAGGCCCGGCGTGCCGTAGGAGAGCTTGCCGGGATTGGCCTTGGCATGGTCGATGAGCGACTTCAGGTCACGAACCGGCACGCCGGGATGGGCGACGAGGCTGAGGCCGACGACGGCCACCCGCGCGATCGTGTCGAAATCCTGGACCGGATCGAATTGCGGACGCCGCGCTGCGAGCGGGATCACCACGAGAAGCGACGAGCCCGCAAGCAAAAGCGTGTAACCGTCGGGCGTTGCGCGTGCGGTCATCATGGCGCCGCGCGCACCGCCTGCACCGCCGACGTTCTCGATCACGACCGTACCGAGCGGGCCTTTGAGCCGATCTGCGAGCGGACGTGCGATAGCGTCGTAAACGCCGCCCGGCGGGAACGGCACGATCAGCTTGATGGGGCGATCAGGGTAGGGGGCTTGAGCGTTGGCCTGAATGGTAAGCGATCCGGCGAGCGGAGCAGCGAACAAGCATGCGAGAACCGCACGCATCCGCAAACCAAGCGACGTGACCATGTGCTTCCTCTCCTTTGCCGGCAGCCTCGCTGATCGATGCGGGTGCGCTGGCGGCATGAGGAGAGCACATCGGCGGCGCGTGCTCAATCGGGTTGGGACATCTGGTCGGGAGCATCG
>CAMDMH010000673.1 GCA_945901835.1 Devosia equisanguinis
GTGGCCGATCTGGACGAGGTTGTCGATCTTGGTGCCTTCGCCGATCACGGTATCCATCAGAGCGCCGCGATCGATGCAACTATTGGCGCCGATCTCCACGTCGTCCTGGATGATGACACGGCCGATCTGGGGCACCTTGAGGTGGCCTCTGGCGCCCATGGCGAAACCGAAACCGTCCTGGCCGATACGCGTACCGGCATGGATGATGACGCGATTGCCGAGGAGGGCATGCGTGACGGTTGCGCCCGGGCCGATGTAGCAGTCGCGCCCGACCATCGACCGAAATCCAACGACAGCGCCGGCTGCCACGCGCGTGCCGCGGCCGATATGCGCTTCCGGACCGACGATTGCGCCTGGCTCGATCTCGGCGCCGGCTTCCAGGCGAGCTGTGGGATCGACAGCCGCTTCGCCGCCGGCTCGCGCTGCTTTTGGCTGCATGGCATCGGCATAGTAAATTTGCATGACCAACGCGAAACCGCGGTAGACGGCAGGGGTGACCAGCGGAAGTACACCGGCCGGTAGGCGGTCGGCGAAATTCGGCGCGATCAGACATGCACCCGCCCGGCAGCCCGGGAGCTGAGCGAGGTACTTGCGGTTGTCCACGAACGTCAGGTGGTCAGGTCCGGCGTCGGAGAGGGGGCGGACATCGACAAGGCGCGTCTCGGGATCGGCACCAGCCGGAAGTTTAGCTCCGGTCACCTTCGCGATCTCGGCGAGCGTGAAAGGACCTGCGCGCTCGAAAAACCCGGGATGCTCCATGGACGTTCCATCTCCGTAGGCTGCGGCGCCGACGACAAGCGCTTAACCTTCTACCCTAAAGTGAAAGTACTGACCCGCAGTGCGGCTCCGAATTCTCGCTACCGCGCTCGTTGGCCGAGCCGCGTTCACAGGCTAGGCGAGCGGATGAAGCATTGAATCCTCGACTGCCGCTCGACGTTCGTGGGGAATTCGTACTCTCGCACACCGGCGCATTTCAAGTGCTGCGAGTCTAAGGCATGGCCGCCGGTCACTCTTCCCGTCGACTGGCAGGGGACGCTCGCCAAGAGGTCTAGCGGACAATCGAAGAACCTTCGATGAGGTCGTATCGGCGCGGATCTGCTGCGTAGGCCGAACAGTCGAGAGCATGTTCAGTAGCTGAGGGCGGATGTGGAAACGGTCCATTCGCGTGGACGAATGGACCGCTGGTCGTGCAATCCACGAACCGGAGGAAGGCTATCCTGGGCTCCCGTACTAGCCCTAGACAATGCCAGCCGCGGTCTCCGACCGTCAGAAGTTCGTCGAGGCGCCGAACCGGATAGACTGGGTCCGATCGTACGTCTCCTTCGAGAGAACGTGAGCGTAGTCGAGGCGGAGAGGGCCGACAGGCGACTGCCACAAGATGCTGGCACCCACGGAAGACCGGATCGAGTCGGAGTCGGCAAGGCAGGCGAACTCGCGGCTTGGATTGGCGCAGAAACCGTACTTGTCGATCTTCTGAGTCGACCCGTCCTTCGTGATCCGATCGCTGACACCGAACACCGAACCGGCATCTGCGAAGATGGCGCCGGAGATGCCAAGCTCTTCGGGAATGATCGGCAGCGGGAAGCGAACCTCCGCCGTTGCAGCCCAGTAGGTCTGGCCACCCAGAGAGTCGCGGGTGTTGGTGTCGCGCGGGCCGATACCTGCCCGATAGAAGCCACGAACCGTCTCGCCGCCCTTGTAGAACATATCGAGCAGACGGACGTCCTGACCACCCCAACCTTCGATCTGCCCACCGATGACACGGCCGATGAGCGTGACCTTGTCGTAGAGCGGATAGTAAGCGCGGCCTTCACCCGGCAGACGGACGTACTGAACGTCGCCACCTAGACCAGCGAAGTCCGGACCCGCCTGCAAGAAGATGCCGCGGATCGGGTTACGAGGATGGTTCCGCGTATCGTAGGTGAGGCCGGTTCCGATCGACGAGGTCAAAGCAGCGCCCTTGGCGTCGCGAATGGCCCGAGAGGCGGTTTGCGTGTCAACGTAGTAGATGTCGTCATACGAGAGCGTGTAGGCCGTGTTGAGCCAGAGGTTATCCGACAGCGGGAAGCCGAGACGGACGCTGCCGCCTTCTTTCCGGCTCTTGTAGGACGATGTCGCCGTCTGGTTCACGTCCCTGTAGAAAAGGTCGAAGCCGGCGGCGAGGTTGCGGTCCAGGAAGCGCGGCTCGGTGAAGCTCAAGTCCACCTGTTGACGGGTCTGCGAGCCACCGACTTTCAAGCGAAGGAACTGGCCGTTACCGAACAGGTTGCGCTCGGTAAAGCTGACGTCGCCGATAACACCTTCCGTTGTCGAGAAGCCGGCACCAAAGGACAACTCGCCTGTGGGCTGTTCGACCAGATCGACGTCGAGGATCAGGCGATCCGGCGCGAAACCGGGGCGGCGTTTGATGTCGACGGTCTTGAAGAAACCGAGAGACTGCAGGCGCCGCTTGGCACGATCGACCATGGCGGGATTGAAGGCATCACCCTCGGCCAACCGGAACTCACGGCGGATCACGTGATCCTTCGTGCGGGTGTTGCCGGTGATGTTGATGCGCTCGATATAGACCCGCGGACCTTCCTCGACGAAGTACGTCACCTGGATCAAGCGGCGATCAGGTTGACGGTCCGTGTCGGGACGGACGCGGACGAAGGGATATCCTTTTTCAGCGACGGCCAGCGTCAGGCGCTCGACAGTTTTCTCGAGGTCGCTGGCGTTGAAGTACTGGCCCGGCTTAGTCAGCGTGTCACCGCTCAAGGTGTCGGTGCGGAGGTTCGGAAGCTTCGAGTCGATGCGGACATCGCCAAACCTGTAGAGCTCGCCCTCGTCCACCGAGAAGGTGATGATAAACCCCGAACCGTCGCGCTCCAACTCGGCGTTGGCAGAGACGACCCGCATATCGGCGTAGCCGTTCTTCAGATAATACTGACGCAGCATCTCGCGGTCGAGCGAGAGCCGATCGGGATCATACACGGTGTTGGTCTTGAGGAAGTCGAACCAACCGGCCTGTGTGGTTGTGATGATGTCGCGGAGCTGTCCATCGGTGAACGCGCGGTTGCCGATGAAGCTGATGCTCTTGACCTTGGTGGTCTTGCCTTCGTT
>CAMDMH010000674.1 GCA_945901835.1 Devosia equisanguinis
CTCCGTCGTGATGTAGACGTCGCGGTCTTTGGTCTTCTCGTAGAGACGCTCGATCGCGTATTGCGGCATGATGTAGTCGGTCGAGTTCTTGTAGGCGAGCGAGCGCCGGCCGCGCCACGCCTCGATCTGCTTCCACCAGCCTTTGTGCGCGTTGCGGTCGAGCTGCGGCGCCGTCTCACGCCACACTTTCAGCATGTCCTCGAGCACATAGGCGCAATCGCCGATGATGCCGATGTCGGCGCGCGTGTTCTTGTTCACTGACGACGGATCGATGTCGATATGGATGCGCTTGGAGCCGGGCGAGAACGCATCGAGGCGGCCCGTGATACGGTCGTCGAAGCGGGCGCCGACGCACACCATCACGTCGCAGTCGTGCATGGCCATGTTGGCTTCGTAGGTGCCGTGCATGCCGAGCATGCCGAGCCACTGCTTGTCGGAAGCCGGGTAGGCGCCAAGACCCATCAGTGTCGAGGTGATCGGGAAGCCCGTCAAACGCACGAGTTCGCGCAGCAGCTGGCTCGCCTTCGGGCCTGAATTGATGACACCGCCGCCGGTGTAGAAAATCGGCCGCTTCGCGGTGGCCAGCGCCGCCACGGCTTCGCGCACGTGGGCCATCTCCGGCTTCAGGCGCGGCGTGTAGGTCTTGTGCTTGATGTTGGAGGGACCGACATAAGCCCCCGTCGCGAACTGCACGTCCTTGGGGATGTCGACGACGACCGGGCCGGGCCGGCCGGTGCGCGCCACGTAGAACGCCTCGTGCAGCACGCGAGCGAGATCGTCGACGCTCTTCACGAGGTAGTTGTGCTTGGTACACGAGCGGGTGATACCGACCGTGTCGCATTCCTGGAACGCATCGGAGCCGATCAGGTGGGTCGGCACCTGGCCGGTGAAGCAGACGACCGGGATCGAATCCATCAATGCGTCGGTGAGGCCCGTCACGGCGTTGGTGGCGCCGGGGCCGGAGGTGACGAGAACGACGCCGACCTTGCCCGACGAGCGCGCATAGCCTTCGGCCGCATGCACCGCGCCGCCCTCCTGCCGCACGAGGACGTGCTTGACCTTATCCTGCTGAGCGAGCTCGTCGTAGATCGGCAGCACCGCGCCGCCGGGATAACCGAACACGAACTCTACGCCCTGATCGGCCATGGCTGTGATCACCATCTCGGCGCCAGTCATCGTGCGGGCCATCGTCATCTCCTGGTGCGGCTAGTCGATTACGTTTCCTGGTGAAAATCGCTCAGTGTGGCGCAAATGTAAAGTTATATGCCAAATATTATTCCATAAATTGCGTATCGATTGATCTCCACGCAATCATATTGCGTCGGATCCAGGTCTCTTGCCGTTTGATGTATTGCCGCGTATCGAGTTTCGTGCGCTCGAGGGCAGCCTCGAAGGTCATCTTACCGGCCAGTGCATCCAGCAACGGGCCGACGCCCAGCGCCCGCATCAGGTGGGCATCCGTTGCATACCCCTGCCCTGCCAAAGCCTCCACTTCGTCGAGGGCGCCGGCCGCCATCATCGCATCCAGGCGCGCATCGGCGCGACGGTGCAGTTCAGAGCGGTCCAGCGTTACGACGAGGCGCAGCGCGTCCTGCTCCGCGATCAGCGGACTGCCGGGCTCGCGCTGCCAATCGCTCAGGCTCCGCCCGGTCGCCTCCAGCACTTCGAGAGCGCGAGTGAGCCGCTGGGTATCTTCCGGCCGGAGGCGGGCGGCGGTTTCGGGATCCCGGACGCTCAGAACTTCGTGCAGTCGTGCTGCGCCGAGCCGGGCGGCCTCGCAGCGCCATTGCTCGCGAATCCCTGCCGGTATTTGGGGGATCGGCGAGAGGCCTTCCAGCAGCGCCTTGAAATAGAGGCCCGTGCCGCCGGTAATGACGGGGACGAGGCCGGATCGGCTGCAGTCCGCCAGTACCCCCGCGATGTCGCCGAGCCAGCGGCCTACGGAATAGGGCTCGCCGCCGCCCACATATCCATATAGGGCATGGGGAGCAGCCAGCAGCTCGGTCTCGTCAGGCCGTGCCGTCAGAATACGCATATCGCGATAAACCTGCATGCTGTCGGCGTTGACGACGACGCCGTCATGGCTCTGGGCCATGCGGACCGCCAGCGCCGACTTGCCCGACGCCGTCGGACCTGCAATGAGGATGGCGCGATACGGTTTCATTCCGTCCAATCGATCCTGAGTTCCGACCGTCACCGCGCCCGGAGATACCTCGACAAAATGCCGATATACGCCCTCGTCCTGACGAGCCCGCCTTCGCGCCCCTCGCTCAGCGACTTCGCGGTCGACCGCGCCGATTCCGTCATAACGGAGGCCCTGCGCCGCGGCCAGCGCTGGCTGTCGCACAAGGAGGCGTGGGAAGCCGAGTTCGTGACCAACGAGGTCAATGCAGGGGCCGAGTTGCGGGCCGACGTCGGGTTTGCCCTCAAGGGCCTGACCCTCGATATCAACATCGTGACGGCCGAGCCGCAACTCAGGCGCAACAAGCTGCTGGTGGCGGACATGGAGTCCACCATCATCCAGCAGGAGTGCCTCGACGAACTCGCCGATTTCGTCGGGTTGCGCGAGAAGATCGCCGGCATCACGGCCCGCGCGATGGCGGGGGAACTCGATTTCGAGGCGGCCATCAAGGAGCGCGTCGGGCTGCTCGCTGGTCTCGACGTGTCGGCGCTGCAAGAGGTCTACGACAAGCGCGTCACGCTGATGCCTGGGGCGGAAACGCTGATCGCGACCATGAAGGCCAACGGCGCCTTGTGCGCGCTGGTCTCCGGCGGATTCGACTTTTTCGCGCAGAAGATCCGGGAACGGCTGGGGTTCGATTCATCGCAGGCCAATCGCCTCGATGTCGCGGGCGGCAAGCTCACGGGCCGCGTGGTCGAGCCCATCCTCGGGCGCGAGGCGAAACTCGCCGCGTTCGAAGGCTACAAGAAGCAGCAGGGCCTCACCCGCGCACTGACGATGGCGACGGGCGATGGCGCCAACGACCTCGCCATGATCAAGGCCGCGGGCCTCGGCGTCGCCTTCCGCGCCAAGCCCGTCGTCTCGGCCGAAGCAGACGCCTCTATCATCCACGGCGACCTGACCGCCCTGCTGTTCCTG
>CAMDMH010000675.1 GCA_945901835.1 Devosia equisanguinis
GGCTGGGGTTGTCCGGAGGTCAGGTGAGCGAGGCCATGGCGGCGCGTGCGCGGTGGTATGCCGCTATTGCGGCGCTTTTCCAGAAATTCGACTTCCTCGTGCTGCCCACGGCGCAGGTATTCCCCTTTGACGCCGCGACGCACTGGCCCCGCGAGATCGCCGGTCGTGCCATGGATACCTACCACCGCTGGATGGAGGTGGTGATCGGCGGAACGCTCTGCGGTTCCCCGATCCTTGCCGTACCTGCCGGGTTTTCCGCGGGCGGCCTGCCGATGGGCCTGCAACTGATCGGTCCCCTGCGCCGTGATCTGGAGGTGCTGCGTATGGGAGCGGCATACACGCGGGAATCGGGCTTCGGCGCACGCCTGCCGCCGGGGCTCTGAGGCACTTCCTCCAGAGTCAAGGGCGGCTTCCCTGACAGCCTCGACAGAGTGCTGTCGCCCTGACTATTGTTCAAGGCAACGCGGAGCGGACCGGGTCTGCAACGTCGTGCTGTCCACAATCAACGAAGACGGGGGGATGCACATGAGCAGGATCCAGGATGTTCGGTTGCGTGCGCTGGCGGGGGCGATCGCGCTCTGCGGTGCTGCGATGTCTGCCACGGCTGCGCAGCAGATCGAAGAAGTCGTCGTCACTGCCCAGAAGCACGAACAGGGCATCAACGACGTTGGCGTCACCATCAATGCCTTCACCGGCGACCGGCTGAAGGAAATGGGCGTCAAAACGGCCGAGGATGTGGCGCTCCATACCGCCGGCCTCACGGTGAACGAATCGTTCTCGCTCGGCGTTCCGGTCTACACGATCCGTGGCGTGGGTTTTCAGGATTACAACGTGGGCGCCTCCTCCACGGTGGGCCTGTATTTCGACGAGGTCTCGTTGCCTTACAGCGTGATGACCCGCGGTGCAATATTCGACGTCGAACGCGTCGAGGTACTGAAGGGGCCGCAGGGTGATCTCTACGGCCGCAACACCACGGCCGGCTCGATCAACTTCATCAGCAAGAAGCCGACTGACGAGTTCGAGGCAGGTTTCTCGACGTCTTTCGGGCGCTACGAGACGCTCGAGATCGAAGCCTTTGCCAGTGGTCCGCTGACTGACTCCGCGCGGGGCCGCGTTGCTTTCAAAAAAGTGGATTCGAGCGAGGGGTGGCAGAAGAGCCTGACCCGTAATGACGAACTCGGCGAGCAGGATGCGGGCGCCGTACGTGGCATGCTGGAATTCGATCTCGGCGAATCAGCTACCCTGCTCTTGAACGCACACTACGTGAAGGATGAAGGCGAAAACGCGGCCGCCACCGCCTACAACGGCACGGATATCGGGCTGAACGAGTTCAACCTGCCCTACACACCACTCGACCAGTACCGGCTGCCCGGGGGCGCGCACCTCGGCGAGACTCCACCCTGGTACAGCACCAACGACAACGAGGCGGCCGACTGGACCAACACCACCATCACCCGGCGCAACGGCTACGACGAGGTCGTGAACATCCGCCCGCAGCGTGACAACGACCTGAAAGGCGCTTCCGCACGTCTCGACTGGGAAGTCGGCGGGATGACGCTCACCTCCATCACCGCCTACGACAAGTTCGAGCGTCAGGAGTCCTTCGACGCCGACGGCGGCGCCTACGTCGATTCCGGCAACATAAACACCTCTGAACTCGAGGTGTTCTCGCAGGAACTGCGGCTCTCCGGGAAGACCGACAGCCTGCTCTGGATTGCCGGTCTGTACTATTCCGACGACACCGTCGACGAGTGGTACAACTACTACATGAGCGACTCGATGTTCGGCAATGGCTCGGTCGCGTGGGGCGTGCCGCCGTTCCAGTTCGCGCCGATCCTCGAGCTCGATACGCTCTACTCGCAGGACACCACCTCGAAGGCGGCCTTCGGCCATGTCGAGTGGGATGCCACCGACAAGCTGCGTCTCACGGCGGGCCTGCGCTACACGGAGGAGGAGCGCGACTGGGAGGGCTGCACCTACGACACCGGCGACGGCTCGCTCTCTGGCTTCCTGAACTTTGCGTTCGGAACCTCGCTTGCGCCCGGAAACTGCGGCACTGTGGATGACGTCCCCGGTTCGCCCAACAACTTCTTCACGCTGTTGGGCACCGGAGGCAATCCCAACGACGCCTTCCATCCCTATGTCGACACCATCAAAACCGAGAAGTGGATGTGGAAGCTCGGCATGGACTACTCCTTCACGGACGACGTCCTCGCCTATTTCACCGTCAGCACGGGTTTCAAATCGGGCGGCTTCAACGGCGCCAACAGCAACGCGCAGACGCAGCTCATTCCTTACACGGAAGAGGAGCTCACCTCCTACGAACTGGGCGTGAAGGCCACGCTGCTCGAGGGGTCCATGCAGCTGAATGCGGCGATGTTCTTCTACGACTACCAGGACAAGCAGGAACAGGACATCTCCGTCACCTTCGTGGGCAACATCGGCGGTCTCACCAACGTGCCGAAGTCCGAGGTGAAGGGCGCTGAAGTCGAGCTGCGCTGGTTGCCGGCCGAAGGGCTCAGTATCGATCTGGGTGCTGCCTGGCTCGATACCGAGGTCAAGGAATGGGAGGCGGTTGATCCCACCAGCACCTGGGCGCCGGATGGCAGCGGCCTCAAGTATGTCGATGCATCGGGCATCGAACTCGCGATGTCGCCCGAGTGGCAGTACAACGGCACCATCTCCTACGAGTGGCACCTCACCGACGGTCTGATGATGGGCGTCGCCTGGGACTTCAGCTACAAGGACAGCACCACTGCCCGGCTCGCGGAGCAGGCTGTTGAGGACTACACGGTGATGAACGCCCGGGTGCACGTGGCCAGCGACGACGGAAAATGGCGCACCACGGTGTGGAGCAACAACATTGCCGACGAGGACTACTTCCTGGCGGCCTACGCGGCGAACGGTCCCTTCGGGCGCGTGAATGCCATGCCGCGCACCTATGGCGTAACGCTCGACTACAACTTCTGAGCGCGCCCCGGCCGCAACCACAGGCGCTCACACACCCCGGCTCCGGCCGGGGTTTTTTTTTTTTCTGCAGGGCGCGTGCATGGCCGGTGGCTTTGGGTAATCATTCCAGCGGTTACAGCGACTGTGCCG
>CAMDMH010000676.1 GCA_945901835.1 Devosia equisanguinis
GGCGAAATGTCGCTAGGGTCCGTGATGCAGCTTGCGACGGCGTTCGTTCAGGTCCAGATGGCGCTGAACTGGATCGTCGACAACTTCGTGCGCTTCGCGGAGTTGCGCGCGTCGGCCAACCGTGTCGGCGAGTTGGTGTTCGCGATGGACGGTATGACGGAGGCGGAAGCACAGCGCGAGGCCGCGAGCAATGGGGCTGTTGTGGCGTCGCCCTCGACATCGAGCTGATCGACTAAGAAGCGAGATCGTCACGAACGAATGGCTATCGTAACAGCCTATCTCGCGCCCGAAGGCTTTGTGGACGATCTCGTCCGCGAAGTGGGAGAGAGCGTGCGCGAGGTGCACGGGCGTCTGGTGATCGCGGAGGGCGAGCCGCTCGCCCCTGCATGGGCCGCCAACGTATGGCGTGCCCCCCAGCGGATTCCCATTACCTCCATCGGAGACGCGGCGACGAAGCTGCGCGCGATCCAGCGCAACTGGGCGCTCTACCCGCATGCCCATCACCGTCGTGCGGCACTGATCGAGGAGCGGCTGCCGAAGGTGTCGGCCAAACCGCTCGAGTTCGGCGTGGCCGCACCAGCCGCGCCGCTGGGATCTTGGACGCTGCTGGCACCCGACTTGATGCTCGCGAGCGCTTCGTGTTCCAGCGCGTTTCCCAACGGAGAAGTACGCTTCATCGAGGATAGGGTGTCGAGCCCGAGCCGCGCGTACCTCAAGCTGTGGGAAGCGTTCACGGTGCTCGGCGTCAAACCACAACCCGGCGACCTCTGCCTCGATCTCGGCGCATGTCCCGGCGGCTGGACGTGGGTGCTCGCCAATCTCGGCGCTCATGTCATCAGCGTCGACAAGGCTCCGCTCGATCCACGCATCGCGGCCATGCCGGGCGTCGAGGTTCGCCAGGAAAGCGCGTTCGGGCTCGATCCGAGATCGCAGAGCGTGCCGGCCGTCGATTGGCTGTGCTCCGACGTGATCTGCTATCCCGCGCGGCTATTGGGGCTGGTCGAGCGATGGCTCGCCACGGGGAAGGCGCGCCGCTTCATCTGCTCGGTGAAGTTCCGGGGCGAGACCGATTTCGGCGTGATGAATGCCTTCAAGGCAATACCCGGCTCGCGGCTGATGCACCTGTCGGCCAACAAGCACGAGCTGACCTGGGTGAAGCTCTGAACGCGCGCCGGCTTTCCCTTCCGCCTACGAATGCCGGATCGGCTGGTCTGGGAATGCCAACTGCTCGCGCGCGCGCCAATCGTTCGTGACATAGTTCACGATGACGGACTTCCGCACGCCCTCGACCTTTCGCGGCTCGAAACCATGGAAAGTGATCTTGGACGGCACGAAGATCATCGCTGCGTTCGGCTTGAACGGCGAGCGCGCGACATGCCGCTTGTCCGTGTCGTAGATGTCGGTGCCGAGATCGGCGTGGCTCGGATCGGTCGACGTATAGAGCAGATAAGTGAACACCTTCACGCCGAGATCGGAGTGCGGCTCGAGCCAGAACCCGTTGGTGTCTTGCGCGTACTCGATCCGCAGATAGGTGCCACCGAGCTTGGTGCCGAACGTCTGCTCGATCTGCCGCGTCACCTTCTCCGACTGGAACCCATCCGATACCGCTGAGATCACAGGGTACTTGGCGCGGTTCTCGACGTCGAAATACCGGCGCGTGGCGTTGTGCACCTCGCGCTTGCCGGAAATGCCGCCGAGTTTGGGCGCGGGAAACGGCAGCCCGTTGATGTCTTCGACGGTGCCTTCCGGCAGGCACTTGCCCGAAAGCCAATGGCGATAGGGCGTCTCGAAACGTTCGACGGCTGCGAAGCTCGCCAGCAGCGAATTGATGACGGCCTCGGCGGTGTGGGCCATGAGCGGCGCTCCCTTCGCGTGATCGGATAACTTGATCAGATAAACGGGCGGAACAGTCCAGGTCCGCACCCGGCGCTCACCGAGCGACCTCCAGATGCAGCGATGACGAGCCCGCGCATCTAGCACTGCCATAGTGCAGCGGAAACAGACACGGCGTCGCGGAGAATACTTCGCGGTTTCCCACAGACGACGAAGGCGCCTCTCGAGCCGCCTCTCGGCAGCAAAGTCACACGACTGTTGCGGGTATAAGGCGACGGGCAGAGCCGCCAGGGTGGTCCGCCGCCCCCCTCGGGAGCGCCACGCGAACGGAGCGATCAACAGGGACACAGGGATCACTCAGCCGAACGGCTCCGCGCATCGACCAGGAATGCGGTTGATTAAGGCGTATGTCGAAAGTTGGGCATAACCGTGGCCAATCTGTCATCGCGCGCATTGCACAACCCGGTTAGCGTGACCGTACGAGTTGATTCGCGTCGAACACTGACGATATGGGGGAAGCCGTGTCAGAAGCGGTGCATGAAACGGTGAAGTCGGCGATGCGAAAGACCAATGCTCGCGCAGCCGGTCGCGAAGGACGATTGATTCTCGTGACATGCGCCGACATCGGGCGCCTCGACCTCGTGCTTCGCGCCGCAGTCCGCCGCTTGGCGGATAGCCATACCATCGAATTGGCCGAGCCGGTCGTGACGCGGGCGCTTCCCGCCGGCAGCGGAACACTCGTCAGCCGCAGCCGCTTCGGTGCGATCGACGAGATCGGCCATATCGTTCTCGCCTGGCAGGATGGCGGTCGATCGTTCGGCTACACCACGAGCGTCGTCGACATGCTGGAAAGCGGCAGTTCGGTCGTCGCGGCTGCGCCTTCCGGCTGCGGCGCCGACCTCGTCGCCCGTTCGCTCTGGCCTGATGTCGTCGTCGTCCATCTCGAGCCCGGAACCGAGATGTTGCGCACCGCGCTCGGCTCCCTGGCAAACCTGTCCCGCACCACTAGTGTCCGGTTGACGGCGGCAAGCATAGCGTGGATGCGCCCGATTTATAAGGGTTGGTGAACTGTCTGGGCGTGGTGTCGATTTGAGCAACCTGTATCGAGGGGGCACGCTGTTGCCCGCCCGTGGACGGCGGTGGTACGAGCGGCTACTTCGAGTTCCTGCGCGTGCTGCTGGCGCCTGATCCAGACGAGCTCGCGGAGCAGCGTCACCTCAAAGGCTGGAGTGGCGGCAAGTTCGACGCCGAACGGTTC
>CAMDMH010000677.1 GCA_945901835.1 Devosia equisanguinis
AGATCAGCCGAGACCGACGCGGCAACTGCCTCGATCCCACCAGCCATAGTCACGAATCTCCACCCGTTGATTCGGGAGGACTCTCTGAATCACACCGAGATTCCAGCGGTCAACGAAAAACGACGGAAAATTCTGATGGGTGGTGAGGATCACAAGACCGATCGCCCCCGCACGAGCGCCAGAATGACCGGACCTCCCACCTCGCCACGCTACGATACCGCGATCGCCGCCATCGACCGACTCAACGCAGCCGATCCGCGCATGGAGCCCGACGGCAGTGGCACCCGGCGCGCCCGCGAGCTGGTCTATTCCGACCGCATGATCGAATGCCTGCCGAGGCTCTATCCCGCCGCGTCCGAATGTCTTCGCCTCGCCGCCCGCGCGCAACACATCTGTCGCTGGCAGATTGCGCGCGGCGATTTCCCCTTGGGCCGTGAGGGCTACAATGCCTGGCGCGCAGCCTGTCGCGACCACCACTCGGCACTCGCGCGGCGCATCATGCAGGACAGTGGCTATCCCGAAACCGACATTGCGCACGTGGTGAAGCTGATCCGCAAAGAAGAGCTCAAACGCGACGCCGAAAGCCAAGCCCTGGAGAACGTGGTCGGGGTCGTCTTCGTGACGCACTATCTGGAAGATTTCGTCACCGGCCATGGCGACTACGACGAAGCGAAGCTGCTCGGCATTCTGCGCAAGACCATGCGCAAGCTCGATGGCGTCGGCCACGCGGCCATCCGCGACATCCCACTACCGCCGGCCCACAAGGCGCTCGTCGAGAAGTCGCTGCCGCGGACTGCCTGATCTCCTCATCTCCTCAGCAGAAAAACCGCCTTCTCACCGAACAGGTTGTGCATGTCCATGAAGGTGCCGCGCGTGGAAAGCTGGCGGCCCGAGGCATTGAACGCCGCGGAACGCTCGACGGTCGCGCCGATCTCCTTGCACAGGTTGACGAAGTCGATGACCGTGCACAGGTGGCTATCCGGGCTGTCGTACCATTGCTCCGGCAGGTTCGGCGTCACCGGCATCCGGCCGTCCCATAAGAGCTTGAAGCGAATGGTCCAGTGCCCGAAGTTCGGGAACGACACGATCGCGCGCTCGCCGATCCGCAGCAGGTTTTCGAGCACGCGCTTGGGATGCTGCGTCGCCTGGATCGTCAGGCTGAGGATCGCGTAGTCGAACGCCTTGTCGGGATAGGCGTCGAGGTCTTGATCCGCATTGCCCTGGATGACCGACAGCCCACGCGCCACGCACGCGTTGACGCGCTCGCGCGATATCTCCATGCCGCGCCCGTCGACGTCCTTGGTTTCGGCGAGAAGCTGCAACAGTGCGCCGTCGCCACACCCGACATCGAGCACGCGCGAGCCACGCTGCACCATATCGGCGATCAACAGATGATCGACGCGATGCTTTCGCGGTGTCTGGTCCTTCCACGGCGTCATCAGGCCCCCCGCGCCGGCGAAATGCCGCGCTTGGCCGCCGCCGAGCCGAGGAACCCGCTCATCGTCGCAAACAGCTCCGGCTCCTCGAGCAGGAATGCGTCATGGCCCTTGTCGCTCTCGATCTCGACGAAGCTGACGTTGGCGGCGACCGCGTTCAATGCCTGCACGATCTCCTTGGATTCACGCGTCGGGTAGAGCCAATCCGACGTGAACGACACCACGCAGAACCGCGTCTTCGTCCCCCGGAACGCATTGGCGAGAACGCCACCGTTCTGCGTGGCCATATCGAAGTAGTCCATCGAGCGCGTGATGTAGAGATAGCTGTTGGGGTCGAAGCGATCGACGAACGTCGAGCCCTGGTGGCGCAGATAGCTCTCGACCTGGAAATCCGCATCGAACGAGAACGTGCGCGTCGTCCTGTCCTGCAGGTTGCGACCGAACTTCCGCTGCAGCGCTTCCTCCGAGAGATACGTGATGTGCGCGGCCATGCGTGCAACCGCGAGGCCGCGCCGCGGCGTTCGCCCTTCCTCGGTGTACTTGCCGCCCGCCCACTCGGGGTCCGCCATGACGGCCTGCCGGCCGACCTCGTGGAATGCGATGTTCTGGGCGGAGTGCCACGCGGCCGCCGCCAGCGGCACCGCCGTGAAGACGCGATCCTTATAGCGCGCGGCCCATTCGAGCACCTGCATGCCGCCCATCGAACCGCCGATCACCGAGAACAGTGTATCGATGCCGAGATGATCGATCAGCCGCGCCTGCGCGTCGACCATGTCGCCAATCGTGATGACCGGAAAATCGAGGCCATAGGGCTTGCCTGTCTTCGGATTGATCGAAGCCGGGCCCGTCGAGCCCATGCACCCGCCCAGAATGTTCGAGCAGATCACGAAGAAGCGGTCGGTATCGATCGGCTTGCCCGGACCGACCATGGTGGTCCACCAGCCGCCCTTGCCCGTCACCGGATGTGAGCTGGCGACATACTGATCACCGGTCAGCGCGTGGCAGACGAGAACTGCATTGGAACGGTCCGCGTTCAACTCCCCGTAGGTCATGTAGGCGATCTGGTAAGGGGCGAGATCCTGCTGGCATTCGAGCCGCAGCGGCGCATCAAGTCCGAACCGCGCCACCTTGCTCGATGGATGCTCGATTTCGTCCGTACCCGACAGCGGCAACTCAGCCGCCGTTTCGAGCACCGTATCGGGTGTAGGCTTGTCCCGACCGCCGCCAACAGCCTGGTGGCCGAGTTCGTGGCGGCCGTCTTTGTGGCCATGGACCTGCATTGGCGCGCCCCCCCGTGCAGCCTGGAAGGCCCGCTACGGAAACGAAAAACCCGGCTTCGGCTGCCCCGCCTATCGAGCCGGGGCGAACCGGGAACCGGGTCGCGCACGGCCTGTTTTAGCGAGTTGTTTAACGTGGCTGCAAGCCGGCCGGCCAAATCACCACGACATTTCGATTGCGAGTTAGCCCAGGGCCCGCGCCGCCGTCAAGTGGCCGTCGCGAATGGCCAGGGTCATTCAAAGAATCCGGCCGGTGACGGCGGCGAGCGTCAATGCGGTGTCGGCGGCGTAGGTTTCGCGGGCGGCGGGCACGGATTGGCTTGTGCCCTTCATCATTGCCAGCGCGAGATTACGGATGGAAGCGAGTGGTCGCGCGC
>CAMDMH010000678.1 GCA_945901835.1 Devosia equisanguinis
CTCCTGGAAGCTGTTGGTCTTGTTCGGCCGCATGACATCGCCGAGGTTGCACTTGTCGAGGTGCACGTGGCCGTTGACGTAGGTGGGAGCCACGAGTCGCCCCAGGGCGGCAATCTCCTCGTCGGCCTTGGTACTGATCGTGCGTTCGATGGCGCCGATCTTGCCGCTTGCGATGCCGATGTCCCAGGCGCCTTCACGGCCGTCGAGACGTGCACCACGTACGATCATGTCCATCGCTCAATGCTCCAGTTGTGAGTGCTGCCGCTTTCAGGCCAGCCGTGTCAGTCGCATGATGTTGCCGGCAAGGATCTGCTGGCGCTCCGTTTCGCCAATCGTCAATGCCTTCACCGCGTCGATCGTTTTGCGAATAACCCAGCTTCCGCCCGTGGGATCGAACGGGGCGTCAGTCGCGAATACCATGTTCGACGTGCCGAAGAATGCATGGCTGCAGGCAACAGCATGAGCCACACCGATCGTCGCGGTGTCGGCGTAGAGAAGTCGGTAGTACTCGGCCGGCTCGCGCGCGAGGCCGAACTGCGCCTTCAGCGGATTGTTCTCCAGCGTTCCCAGCATGATCTGCTGCGTGCCGAGATCGACCTTGCCCGAAAAGAACGGGATCATACCGCCGCCGTGGTGCGTGATGATTTTGAGACCCGGCAGGCGGTCGTAGATACCGGCGTAGATGAGCCGCGTCACGGCGGCACTCGTCTCATAGGGCCAGCCGAACGTGAACCAGATCTCGGCCACTGATTCCGGCTCGCCGGCGAAGTCTGGCGTGGTGGGCCCGCGCATGGGATGGATCCACACCGGCAGGTCATGGCGGGCAGCGGTCTCGAAGATGGGAATGAACTCGGGCGCACTGATCGGGCGGCCGAGCACGTTGGTGTAGACTTCGAGCCCGCATGCGCCCAGATCGCGCAGCGCGCGCTCCGCCTCGATGACGGCGGCATCGGGATTGTTCATAGGCAGCGCGGCGGCGAAGCTCGGGAACTTGTCGGGGTGGCGCCTGCAGATGTCCGCCAGGAGGTCGTTGGCAAAGCGCGCCCAGTCGGGGGTCTTGTCCGGCGGACCGAGGAACTCGATGGGTGGATTGCAAAGCGTCAGGATCTGGCGGTAGCCCTCGCTCGCGAACACGTCCATCAATCGAAGGTGGGCGTCGAGATCCCATAGTGTCCTGATCCGCGGCAGCACGCCGACGCCCGGCGCGTTAGGCGCCTCCCGCTGCAGACGGTCGAGAAACGGTGCTGGCAGAATGTGATTGAATGCATCTACGATCATGCACTCATTCCTTGATTAGCCGATGAGTTCCACGCTTATGAAATTCGAGTTTGCCAGCCCTAGCCAGTACCATCCTTGCAAGGCGGTGAGTTGCAGAAGCTGCAGCAACGAGAACCTGTCCCGCCTCCGCCACGTGTGGCCAATGCATCCGTTGAAGCCTTGCGCGTGTGGTCGGCTAATTTGACTCGGTCGGTTTGATGCCTGCAATTTTGGCGATGTCGCGCCAAAGCGGCAGTTCGCGCGCTATCTTGGCCTTAAGCGCGTCGCTTCCGCCGGCATTCACCTCGAAGCCGACGGTGCGGAGCTTGGCCCGGATCTCGGGTGGTCCGAGCACGGTGAGCACCGCTTTTGACAAACGGTCTGCGATCTCCGGAGGCGTCTTGGCGGGCAAGAGCATTGCCGTGAAAGTATCGAGCACGAAGCCCGGATATCCTACCTCCACCATCGTCGGTACCTCCGGCAGATCGAACCAACGCTTTTCGCCCGTGACCGCCAGCCCTTTCATGGTCCCACCCTTGACGTGAGGATGGACGCCTGGAAGTGCGAACGATACAAACTGGATCGCACCACTGAGCAACGCCTGTGTTGCAGGGGCCGCGCCGTTGAACGGCACATGTGCCATGTCGATTCCAGCGCGGTTTTTCAAGAACTCTCCGGCAAGATGTGCAGGTGTGCCGAAGCCCGCGCTGCCGTAGCTCAATTTGCTGCCGTCTTTCTTCGCCAGCGCTACGAACTCTGCCAGAGTATTGACACCGAGTTGAGGCGTCACGGCGAATGCCGTCGGCGAACTCGCGAGATCGACCAGCGGGGTAAAGTCGGCGATTGGATCATAGGGCACGTTGGTGAACAGCATCGGGTTGATCACGAACGTGCTCGATGTGAAGAGTACCGTGTAGCCGTCGGGATCGGCTCGTGCTGCCAAGCCAACGCCGAGGTTGCCGCTGGCCCCGGCGCGGTTTTCGACCACCACACTTGCGCCGCCAAGCGCCTCACCGAGTTGCGCGCCAACAATTCGCGCGATGACGTCGACTGGTCCACCAGGACCGAAGGGAACGAGCAGCTTGATCGGTCGGTCCGGGTAGGCGGCAAGTGCTGGGCTCAACCGTCCGATGAATGGCGCTGCAACGCCAGCGCCGACCATTCCTCCTGCAGTTCTCAGCACAGTGCGCCGCGTGGGCGATTGGACGTTCTGGCGAACCTGACCCGTCTTCATGACTTTTCCTCGCGTTACGGGCTGCGATGCTTTCCTGTCCGTGCAGCCTCAATCGCGGCGTGAAAGCGCGGTGGCGACAGCGGCATTTCAGCCATTTGAAACCCAGCGGTGCCAATCCCGCAGCGACAGCGTCACCAATCTTGGCGGCGAAAACTACGATCGTGCCTTCGCCCACACCTGTCAACGCCGCTCTCGACCAGTATGTCAACTTTGGGAGCTGGAGCCTGTGTGGCCTCGTCCTTGGCAGATCATGGGAATTTCCTCTTACCCGACATAATGGCGCGGCCTTGGCGGTTCTTGCCCAGCCAGATGAAAATCTCGGCCACCGTGGTGCCGTCACCGAAGTTGACGAAGCTGTAGTGAGTTTTCTGGTTGGGCTTGGGCGGTCGCAACAAGCCGGCACCACCACCGCCGGGATGCACTGCAGCCATTTTCGCAGCGATTACTACCGAAGCTTTCACCAAACTCCCTTCGAGAATAAACTGTGATTGAACAAGCAATCGGTTGCAATGTAGCAGCGGACGGGTGTGTTGCACTCACTTGATTACCCCGTCATCACCTCTATGCCGCCACATCCGCTTGTTACGCGGTCTTCCGA
>CAMDMH010000679.1 GCA_945901835.1 Devosia equisanguinis
GGCGAGGCTCATCCCGTGGTGCGCAAGCATCTGGTCGATCAGCACCAACGTCGAATGTGTCGGATCCTCCCGCAGCGAAATCCGTAGCGGGTACTTCGCACGCTTCACGTCGGCGAGCGACTTGAACCCGAGGCTCTTCTTCACGCCGATGACGAAGCGATCCATGCTCGGATAATTCGCGAGTATCCGAAGGTCGAGCGGCTGATGGAAAAGGCCGACGCCGCGATAGGCCTGCGTCAGCATGGCCGACGGATTGACGAACGCCGCCGTGATCTCGCCCCGCGCCACCGCGTGCGCCATCACGGCCGATCCCGTCGACAGTTTCAACCAAGGTTTGAAGCTCTCCCCCGATCCCGTACCGACGACGACGCACATATCCCGATTGCCGCCGTACGGCGTCTCGGGATTGCCCGCGATATGGAGCCCCAACTCCCACAGGATCTTGCCCCGCTTGAAGTTCGCACCGGTCGGTAGATAGGCCATGAAGCGTTCCCTGTAGGGTGGGATGGCAGCGCCCTGCGCGCACCGTAACCCAACGGCTGTTGCAATACCCGGCGGGTTACGCAGCCCAACCCGTCCTACGAATTCATATCTCAGCCCAGCGTCTTCCCCATATACCCCGGCAGCCAGCCTTCGTGCGCCTCACGCAATTCGCCCAGCGCCAACGCCGGCTCGCCCTTGATCGACACCGCAGCGCCGCCGACCTTGCCGATCAAGCGCGCCGCCAAGCCCGCAGCCTTCGCCCGCGCGAGAATGTCGTCGGCCGCGTTCGGATCGACCTCGAGCACGTACCGCCCCTGGTCTTCGCCGAACCAGATCGCGTGCGCCGGCAACAGCCCCTCGTAAGCGTGCAACTCCGAGCCGATCTTGCCCGACAGCGCCATCTCCGCCACCGCGACGAGCAACCCGCCGTCCGAGCAGTCGTGCACCGCCTCGACCTTGCGCTCGCGAATGAGCCCGCGCACGAGATCGCCGGCCGCCTTCTCCTCGCCGAGATTAACCGGCGGCGGCGCGCCTTCGAGCTTGCCCACGATGATCTGCTGATAGAGCGACTGACCGAGCCAGCCCTGCTCCGCGCCGATCAGCATGAGCAGATTGCCTGCTTTCTTCAAACGGATGTCGCTGATGTAGTCCGTATCCGGAACGAGGCCCACCGCGCCGATCGCCGGCGTCGGCGGAATGCCCACGCCCTTCGTCTCGTTGTAGAGCGACACGTTACCCGACACGACCGGGTAGGCGAGCGCCATGCAAGCAGCCGACATGCCCTTCACGCTGCCGACGAACTGCCCCCTGATCTCGGGCCGCTCGGGATTGCCGAAATTCATGTTGTCCGTGATCGCCAGCGGATCGGCGCCGACGCATGTCAGGTTGCGCCACGTCTCGACGACCGCCTGCCGCGTTCCCATGTCGGGATCGGCGAACACGTAGCGCGGGGTCACGTCGCACGTCACAGCGATGCCTTTCTTCGTGCCGTGCACGCGCACGACACCCGCGTCGCCACCGGGACGGCCGACCGTATCGCCCATCACCATGTGGTCGTACTGCTCCCAGATCCAGCGCCGCGAGCACAGCGACGGATGCCCCATCATCGTTCTCAGCGCGCCGGTAATGCTGTCAGTACCCGCCACCCACTGCGGCAGGATCGGCTTGGGCGGAACCGTTTCGATATACGGACGCTGATAGAGCGGCGCGGAGTCTGCGAGCTTGTCGACAGGCAGATCGGCTTCGACCACGCCCTTGTGCTTGATGATCATGCGCCCCGTGTCGGTGGTCGTGCCGATCACCGCGAAATCGAGGCCCCACTTTTTGAAGATCGCCTGCGCCTGCGGCTCCGATCCCGGCTTCAGGATCATCAGCATGCGCTCCTGGCTTTCCGAGAGCATCATCTCGTAGGCCGTCATACCCGTCTCGCGCTGCGGCACGTGATCGAGTTCGAGTTCGATGCCGACGCCACCCTTGTCCGCCATCTCGGATGTCGACGACGTCAGGCCCGCCGCGCCCATGTCCTGGATCGCGATGATGCAGTCCGTCGCCATCAACTCGAGACACGCCTCGATAAGCAGCTTCTCGGTGAAGGGATCGCCGACCTGTACGGTCGGTCGCTTCTCTTCGCTCTTGTCGTCGAACTCGGCCGACGCCATCGTCGCGCCGTGGATGCCGTCGCGCCCCGTCGTGGAGCCGACGTAGACGACCGGCAACCCGACGCCCTTGGCCGCCGAGTAGAAAATCTTGTCCGTACGCGCGAGGCCGACACACATCGCATTCACGAGGATGTTGCCGTTGTAGCCGGCGTCGAAGTTGGTCTCGCCGCCGATCGTCGGCACGCCTGTGCAGTTGCCGTAGTGACCGATGCCCGAGACGACACCCGAAACGAGATGCCGCGTCTTGGGATGATCCGGATCGCCGAACCGCAGCGCGTTCATGTTCGCGACCGGCCGCGCGCCCATCGTGAACACGTCGCGCATGATGCCGCCGACGCCCGTCGCCGCGCCCTGGAACGGCTCGATGTAGGAGGGGTGGTTGTGGCTCTCCATCTTGAACACGACCGCCCAGCCGTCGCCGAGATCCACCACGCCCGCATTCTCGCCCGGCCCCTGGATCACCTGCGGCCCCTTCGTCGGCAGCGTCTTCAGCCAGAATCGCGATGACTTGTAGGAGCAGTGCTCCGACCACATCACAGAAAAGATGCCGAGTTCCGTCATCGACGGCTCGCGGCCGAGAATGTCCAGAAGTCGTTGATATTCATCGCCCTTGAAGCCGTGGGCGGCGATGACTTCCGGCGTGAAGGCAGGCTTGGCAGGGGCGCTCATGGCGGTTCCGGCAGCTCTATTGGATTGGGGTGGCCCCGCTTATAGCCTCCCCCGTCCGCCCTGTCGCCCTCGTGGGAGGAAATTGGGGACACACACAATTTCCCAGTGCCGAAGCTCAGTGATGTTCCGCATCATTCATGGAAATTGTGTGTGTCCCACTAGTTTCCGGTTGACGGCGGCAAGCATAGCGTGGATGCGCCCGATTTATAAGGGTTGGTGAACTGTCTGGGCGTGGTGTCGATTTGAAGTGGCCCAAGGCATCCTTCCCCGGAATTTTC
>CAMDMH010000680.1 GCA_945901835.1 Devosia equisanguinis
CGACGCGCGCGTCTCCTCGCCGAGACTGGCCATGCACAGGTTCGCACTGACGGAGACGCCACTGCCCGAACTCGAACCTAGCGAGGCAGCGCGCGTCGTGTCGTAGACGTTGCAGGGATTACCGCCCCATGTGGAGCGCTGATGGCCGATGGTCGACGGCAGGATGGCGCGCGGCTCGTGCCGGCCGCCGGGATCACCCGCGCGGCCGTTGTATTCGGTGCACAGCGCCTTCGCGAAGATGATCGCGCCCTTGTTACGCAATTGCTCGACGAGCACGTGATCGCGGGCAGGGAAATCGATGTCGTAGGCGGCGTCACCACCACCGGTCGAGCGCATGTCCTTCGTATCGAACGGGTCCTTGAACGAGAACACGACACCGTACATCGGCATCGCCTCGAGGTCGGGCGTTGCGCCCCATTTCGCGTCGAGGGCGGCTGCGGTTTCGAGCGCGTCGGGGAGCTGCCGGAAGTGCTCGCAGACAGGCGGTGCGTTCGGCGGCAGGGGGCCATCCTTCGGATGGCGGTCGAAGTCTCCCTTGCAGGTGACGGAACGCTCGCCGCGGATGTTGAATGTCGCAAGCGCATTCAACTGCGTACCCTTCTCGATGCCAGCGATCATGCCGAACTGCTGCATCACGGACGCGTCGGACGCGGTCGCCTCCATGCGGCCGAACTCGAGCGGCGGGCCTTCGTAGCGCGCGAGATCGGCCAGCACATCGGCGGCGGCCACGGTGGCGGTCGGGAACGCAAGCGGCGCACCGGCTCGGACTGTTCCCTTCGCCTCTGGCACGCTCTTGCCGTCCGCCGTGACGAGCACACTCGCCACACCGTTGAATGCCTGCGCGCGCGCAATGTAGTGGCGCACGACATCACTGACGGTCACCGCGCCGCCGCGGATCGCCTCATGCAACTGCTCGATCGTCGATTCTTCTAGCTGGAACTGCACGCTTGCGTTGGTCATCCTCGACGGCCCCCTTGTTGTCTGCGGCCGACAACTTACGCGGGGAAGGGGGATGTGGCCAATGGAGGTGGTGGTCGGCGCTATTGATCGGCGAACCGTTCCCCCCAACGAGTTTCACCGAAGGCAGGCAGCGCTCGCCTCCACCGGACGCGCCAGCAATGTCTGTTTGCCCTTCCACCTTCGATCAAAGGGATCCAACGACGAAGCGATAGGAGTAAGAGCGGATGCTGAGCACAGCGGTCATCCCTTCGCTCGACCCATAGCGCTCATCGAGCGTGCGCAGGCAAAGTGCTAGTGTTCCTCTCGGCTCCGATATTTGCTCGCCACCAAGCTGCAGTGGGAGGCAAATGTCGGAGCCGGAACACCAGCCACGCGAAACCAGGAACTCATTCCAATGCCCCGCCCCATCACCAAAGGCACACGCCTCGTTATCGCCAGCCACAACCCGGGCAAGGTGCGCGAGTTCGGTGATCTCCTGCGCCCCTTCGGCCTTGACGTTGTATCTGCCGGAGAGCTCGGCCTGCCCGAGCCGGACGAAACCGAGACGACATTCATCGGCAACGCCAGGCTCAAAGCCGTCGCCGCAGCAACTGCAGCGAAGCTCCCCGCCCTCTCCGACGACAGCGGCCTCGAAGTAGAAGCGCTCGGCGGCGCGCCAGGCATCTATTCAGCGCGTTGGGCCGGCCCCTCGAAGGACTTCGCCGTCGCCATGAGCCGTGTCCACGAAGAACTCGCCGCCAAGGGCGCATGGGTTGGCAAGGGGCCGCGCGCCAACTTCACCGCCGCGTTGTGCCTTGCATTCCCAGATGGCGAGAACGAAGCATTCGAAGGCAAGGTTTTCGGCAACCTCGTCTGGCCCCCGCGAGGACCGCACGGCTTCGGCTATGACCCGATGTTCCTGCCCGACGGCGGCACCGAAACCTTCGGCGAAATGTCCCCTGACGCCAAGCACGCCATCTCCCATCGCGCGAAAGCTTTTGCGATGCTAAAGGGGCGGTTGGGGGCGGGATAATCGGGTCAGCAAAACCCGCTTATAATACCTGAGACGATTCTACTCAGGCTCACGTTCAAAGAAATTGAGCGATGCTGAAACAAACCAACGCACCGGCGATAGTCATGATCGGCTCGTCCCAGGTGTGGGGGGACTTGGCTTCAGCCAATGTGAGCGCAGCGGGTCAAAGGGCCAAAACTGCAATGAAGTGAGCGAACGGCAATTGATTGAGAAACAGAAGGACCAGGACCGCCGTCGTGAGAAAAACGCAGGCGCTTCCCTCCAAGGAGCGCGTGTAGGTCCTCGACGTGAATAGCGCGGTCGTCTCGTAGCTATGTGCTCCGTATCGGTAGCCGATGGCGCCTGCGAGCAAGTCTCCCAACACGACACTGACGATGACCACGAATGCGAGCGCGCGATGATCGGCAAGCAGCCACCACGCCATCGCGAGCGTCAGGATTGCTGTTGCAGCATATGAAGAGACGAGCCAGACCAGCGTGTACGGGCGATCCTCGGGACGGTCGATCGCTGCAAATGCGGTTTCAACGATCTTCGAGCGCGATCGTAACGGCCGGCAAAACAACAGTAGGGCACCGAGGAAGAGCAAGTGTCCGCCGACGACTTGAATGTGGTTGGCGGTGTAAGGCACGCCAAATGCGATCAAGAACGGTGCAATCAGCATCACCGCGCCCAGCACTTTGCGCGTGAGGTTCGGATTCCAATCGTCCATCAGGACGCGCCGGCCGAGCCAATAAGCGGTAGCAAAGAAGAGGAACAACGCAACCGCAGAGTTGATCCAATAGCCTGCGTTGACAACGCCAGCGTCGACACCCCGCGTCCCGTGCCTCTCTGAACTGAAATATTCAGTCAACGAGATACGGGCGAGAACCTCGCCGGGCAGGCAGCCGCCACATCGCTCTGAAACAGGTCGCGGCGAAGGCTGCGTGCTGCCTGGCAACACGCCCGCGACCAATCCGGATTCGACAGTGAGGCAAACTGGCCGTATCGCAATGGCGTGAGCCGGTGTCCTGGCCATTATCAATGCCGAAAGGCACAGCGCCGACACGACGATTGACTTGAACCATCTGTGCAAGCCCCCCGCCTCCCCATGCACGTTGTCAACGC
>CAMDMH010000681.1 GCA_945901835.1 Devosia equisanguinis
CGAGAAATCGATCACTTCGCCACCATTCTTGCGCCATACCTCGCGGGCGGCGGCAACATCGTCGAGACCGAACTTGTTGCTCGCTTCACGGGCGGCCTGCGCTTCCGCCCGCACCCTCTTCTCCAGATCGGGACCGAGCGACTTCAGGAACTTCGAGTTGGCCAGCGCCCCCACAGAAATGATGCCGCTGGGCACGGCCGTGATCGCCTTGGCTACGTCGAAGTATTTCATCGAGGTGAGCACCGTCAGCCCCGTCACGCTGCCATCGAGCGCCTTGTTCTGCAGTGCGGGCAGCACTTCGCCCAATGGCATCGCGATCGGGGAGATGCCCAGCTTCTTGGCGGTTTCGATAAACAAGGGCGTGCCGGCGATCACGCGGATTTTCTGGCCCTTGAAATCGGCAACCGTCCGGATCGGCTTGTGCGATATGAACATCGCCGGGCCGTGCGGGATGATGACCAGAGGCTCGACGCCTTTCGTTGCGCCGAACTTCGAGGTCATCTCGAGGAAGGCCGGGTCTCCCAGGATTCGCTGGGCATGAGACATATCGGTGAAGATGCCCGGCAGATCCAGCGCGACGAAACGCGGCTCGAGGCCAGCCAGGAAGCCGCTCGCCGGGATTGCGACCTCGATCGTACCCAGGGCAACGCCATCCACCGTTGCGGGAATCGCGCCGAGCTGGCCCGCCGGATAGAATTCCACCTTGATCTTGCCGCCGGACTTCGATTCTACGGCAGGCTTGAACAGCCGCAGCCACTCCTGGGTGACATCGCCGACCGTCGGCGACGAGACCTTCATCGTGAACTGCTGGGCCGATACCGGTGCGCTTGCAGCCAGAAGGCCAAGCGCGACTGCGAGCGCAGTGCTCCTGCACTTTGAAACCATCACGAGACGCCTCCTCCATGAAGCCTGATGCAGTTCATTGGCGACCCCGTTCGCATGGCGCGGCGGGTTCGTCCGTTCTCTATGCCCCGCACTTAACGCGCCAGCAAGCGTGGCCGGAGGGCCGACACTGCGGACGGACAATACGGCGACAGGTATCGGGCCGCTGCAATTTTGTTTCAAGTGCAAACTTTGCAATTGCAAACAATAGGCTTCCAGCGGCGCTGTGGCTGTTGTAGCTTCGAGGCAACTTGCAATGTTCGCGGGCCGCAATGGCCGTCGATGCGACGGCGAACACAAGATCGAGGATCGCTAGGGATGACTGGGAAGATGGGCAAGATCGCGCTCGAAGAGCACTATGCGTTTCCCGACACGCTGGAAGACTCCGCCGTCTTCGTGCCGCCCAGCCACTGGCCGGAACTGAAGCATCGCATCACCGACATCCACGGCGACCGCCTGAGGGAGATGGATAAGGCCGGGATCGAGATGACGCTGCTGTCGCTCAATGCGCCGGCCGTGCAGGCCATCGTCGACACCCGGCGCGCGGTCGACGTCGCGCGGCGCTCGAACGACTATCTGGCCAGCGAGGTTGCCAAGAATCCCAAGCGCTTCCAGGGGCTCGCCGCACTGGCAATGCAGGACCCGGACGATGCGACGCGCGAGATCGAGCGGGCGGTGAAGCAACTGGGCTTTCGCGGCGCCCTCGTGAACGGTTTCAGCCAGGCAGAAGACCCGAACAAGCCGATCTATCTGGACGACGCACGCTACAATGGATTCTGGGCGAAGGTCGCAGAACTCGACGTGCCGTTCTACCTGCATCCGCGCAATCCGCTTCCCCAGGACGCCCGCATCTATGACGGCCACCCCTGGCTGATGGGGCCGACGTGGGGGTTTGCCCAGGAGACGGCCGTCCACGCGCTACGGCTGATGTGCTCGGGCCTGTTCGACCGGCACCCCGGGTTGCAGATCGTTCTGGGCCACATGGGCGAGAACCTACCGTTCGCCATCTGGCGTTGCGACAACCGCAACAAGTGGCTCAATCAGCCGCCGAAGTATCCCGCGAAACGCCTGCTCAGCGAGTACTTCCAGGACAACTTCTATATCACCGTGTCCGGCAACTTCTCGACGCCCGCATTGCTGTGCTCGATGCAGGTGATCGGCTCGAGTCGCATTCTGTTCTCGACCGACTGGCCGTTCGAGGCGATCGACGAGGCAGCCCAATGGTTCGACGCTTGCCCGATCAGCGCAGCAGACCTCACCCGGATCGGGCGAACCAATTCACTCGAGCTTTTCAAATTGCAGGACGTACTCGGTCACTGAAATGTGGCGAGGCTTTCCATCGATTTGCATTCGCTGGGCATGCTCAGGCCGCGCATAATTTTTCCGCATGCGCCCGATACAATACGAATGCTTCTCGACTTGCAGATGAATCGATAAACGGACGCCAGTGGGCGAGCCAAGATTTTCGCGCAAGACCGCGCGATTCCTCGATATCGGTCGTCATCAGGTCGATTTTTGGAAAATTCAACCTGCAGAAACGACGGGCGGCGATGCCCGCCGGTAATCTTCGGACCGTCGCGATCGTCGGCAAGGCGCAATTGAACGGCGATATGCTCCGTTTTGAAATGCATTTCCTGCAAATGGGGATGGGGCCGAGGCCGTTTGCGTTAACGCCAGATTATCCCTTCCGCCATAGCTTAAGCGAGATTCTATTACTCAAGAAACGGCGTGGTCAATGCTCCACAGTTCCGGAATTAGCAAAGGCAACTCGCTGATCAGCGAGTACTCCTCATTGCTCGGTGATGCCGTGCTGCGCCACCGTACGCGGGTGGCCGAGTATTCCGCACGCATCGAGGGGGAAATCGCCAGCCGGGTGAAATCCGAATTCATCGCCAACATGAGCCACGAGCTGCGCACGCCACTCAATAACGTGGTCGGCTTCTCCAAGCTCTTGTCCGAGCACGGACGCCGCCAGCTCAAAGACGACGAGATCGTCCAGTACGCCACGCTCATTCACGATTCTGCCGGGCACCTGCTGGCCATGCCTATGCCCTTAGCTCCGGCCGGGCCGCCGGGAAGTATCTGCAACGTCGTGTATCGTCGATGATCTGGCGCATCGTGCGGGGGCCGTGCGTGATGAGCTGCTCGAAGACCCGCGCGGCGATCCGGCCGACGCCCTTCGTCTTGCG
>CAMDMH010000682.1 GCA_945901835.1 Devosia equisanguinis
AATGCCGATCACGCTGCCGTCGCGGGCGGCGACATTGGCGATGTATAGGGTTGCGGTCAGTGCGCCGGCGCCCGGCATGTTCTGTACGATGACTGTCGGGTTGCCCGGTAGGTGCTTGGCGACATGCCGGGCGAAGACGCGAAGGTTTAGATCGTAGGTCGAACCGCCCTGGAAGCCAACGACAGCCTGGATCGTGCGGCCTTTAAAGAAGTCGGCGACCGCGTCCTGACCCTGCGCTGCTGCGGTGAACGCCGAGCCCGCAAGCAGCGCTGCCGCCAGCCCCACAGTGCAAATCCGGTCCGCCCATCTGATCATCGGTCGCACGGTATCCAACCCCAGCCGGTCGTCTTCAGTTCAGAGCAGCATAGGGTTCCCGCGATGCATGCTCAAGAAATTCCGAACTTGCTGACGGTTCAGCGCTGAGGCAGCATCGAGATAGCGCTGGCCCCCCTGGATGATCGAGGCTCGAGCCGGGCGCGATGGAGAGGCTGAGCAATGTTCTATTCGACCGCCAAGAACGACCACGGCTTGCCCTTCAATCCGTTCAAGGCCTGCGTCGTCCCGCGCCCGATCGGTTGGATCTCTACCGTGAGCCATGACGGCCAAGTCAATCTTGCGCCGTTCAGCATGTTCAACCAGCTCGGCTACGACCCGCCGTTCGTGTTTTTCTCCGGCTCCAATCGCCCAGGTACCGGCCAACGCAAGGACAGCGTCACCAATGCGGAGGAGACCGGCGAGTTCGTTGTGAACATGGCGACGTGGGAGTTACGCGAGAAGGTTTCGTTGACCTCGCGCTTCGTCGATCCAGACGTCGACGAGTTCGAGTTGGCTGGTCTGGGAAAGCTGCCGTCCAACATGGTTGCGCCGCCACGCGTTGCTGAGTCGCCAGTGCATCTGGAATGCATCTACCACAGCACGCTCACGTTGCCGGCCAACCGGCGCCCGTCCGTGCATCACGTGGTCGTCGGCCAAGTCGTGGGCATTCACATTCGCGACGACGTAATCTCGAAAGAAGGCAAGATCGATTTCGTGAAGATCCGCCCGCTAGCCCGGCTTGGCTATCTCGACTACACGAGCGTGACGGAAGCGTTCACGATGACGCCGCAAGCGACGTCCGAGGGGATGATCGGCGAGGCTGTGGCAGCCACCAAGAAGAAGCCGGTCTGACGAGCAACATCGCTCACTTCACCGCCGTGAACTGAAGATCCGCGCCGACCGTGAGCAGATCGCAATAGGCCGTCTTGAGCTCGGCGATGGCGGGATCGAGAGGGAACGCTCCGACATGGCTGAGGATCAGGTGACCGACGCCGAGCTGTTGTGCCACGCGGCGGACAATTTCGGGCGCCGCGCGAAGCGGGTTCTTGGCGCCGGCCGGAATCGCCTGATGCATGATCGGGACGTTCGCGCCCTTGGCGAAGTGCGGCGCACCAAGCAGGGTCGAACCGCTGAAGCCCACTCTGCAACATCAGTGTTGTACGCCGCGACGATAGCTGCTTTGGGTCACCCTCGCCCGGTAGAGTGCCATGCCGACGATGGTCGGTCCACCCTTCACAACGGACACCCTCCACAACGGATTGTTGGGGAGCCAGGGCGCTGCCAGCTGCCGCTTAAGCCTGCTGGCGACTGTTTACCATTTTCCATGGGGCTCCAGAACCGCCCCGGTGTGTCTCTCGACGTTCTGCTTTCGGTAGGTATTGAAGTCGAAAGCGACGCTGCTTGAGGCCACATATGCAGGCGCAGAGTCGGCGCTGCCGCCTGCCTTGGTTAACGGCCGGGCATTCGCATTTTGCCTCGACCATGCAATTGAAACTAAGCGCTTTTTTGCGACGCCTAATGTTAGCCAATCAAAGCCATAAGTTATTGAAACTAGGACTTAATTTGACATTTCACCTCACCCAGGCTACCCTGCCTGCGGTGCTGAGGTGGGCCTCGCGACAGCGGCGTTCGTTCGAGATCGCAGCTAGCCTTCGGCACCGATCCATCGACCTCGAAGTGTCACGGCCGCGGCATTCTTGCGGGAGAGCCTTCGTGCGTCAACCAATTGGAGGAGAGAATGGTTGGACGACAGGCAAAAACCATGGGGCCAGGTGAGCAGCGGCGGCTGCTTGGCGCGGCAAACCGCGGGCGAATGCCGGAACGTGATCGAGTGATCGTGCTGCTGGCGTTGCGCGCAGGGTTGCGCGCCCGCGAAATCGCCAACCTAACCTGGGGCATGGTCTACGATGCGACCGGCGGCATCGGCACCATGATTGAGGTGCACGACGCCATCGCCAAGCGCGGTGCCGGTCGGCGTGTCCCAATGCACCCGAAGTTGCGGCAAGCACTTGTTGCGCTGCGCCGTTGTCAGCGGCCCGAGCATGTCGAACCGGATGCGGTGATCGTGCGCTCGTTGCGCGGTGACGCGCTTCGCGCCAACAGCGTCGTCAACTGGTTTGTCGCCCGATGTCGCGAGGCAGGCCTGCAGGGCTGCTCGTCGCATTCAGGCCGCCGCACCTTCATCACCCGCGCGGCGCGTGCCGCACATCGCGCCGGTGCCAGTCTTCGCGACGTTCAGATCCTGGCAGGGCACCGGGATATCTCGACAACCCAGGTCTACATCGACGGCGACACCGCCGCTCAGCGCCGCCTCGTTGGCTTGCTTTAATCGCAAAAGGAACAAAAGATGAACATTGAAACTAACAGCGGAGATTGCGCGGCCCGCTCTGCTGCTGTCCGCGGGCTCAACGATGCGTTTCGCCGCACGTTGACCGGCGGCACCGTGCTGATGACCGCGGGCGTAGTCGCGCTCGGTGCCGATGCTCAAGCCCAGGCGCTGGCCAAGGTGCAGGCATTCGACGCCTTCACGCCTGACAACGACCCCTGGGACGAACATGACTTCGGGGCCATCGAGGTCGCAGGCGAGCGCGTCTTGTTCAAGCGAGCCACTTGCAAAATAGTCCCAGCGCGCCGGATTTCTCGTCCTGAGGAGGGATGAGGCGAGGCGTCTCGCCGCGAGTCAGACGTGGTGGTTCTGCCAGGAAGCACCAGCGGATCGGACGGGACATGCCTCTCCAGCAGCAGCTAGC
>CAMDMH010000683.1 GCA_945901835.1 Devosia equisanguinis
ATGCTGCTCGAAAAAGTATGGGACTATAATTTCGATCCGCAGACGAACGTGATCGACGTGCACATCTCGAGGCTGCGTTCCAAGATCGACAAGGGCTTCGACAAGCCGCTGCTGAACACCGTGCGGGGTGCCGGATACATGATCGGCGACGGTGGCTGAGCCGATGGGCGAGACGCTCGAAACGGCCACGCCGAAACCGGGGGGATGGGGCCGCTCGCTCGCCGCGATGGCCGCGACGCGTGCGTTCCAGCAAGCCGCGATTTTCGTCGCAGCCGCCCTGATCGCCGGCGGGCTCATCATGTGGCTGCTGCTGTCGCGCACCAGCGATCTCGTCTCGGCGCAGGCGATCGAGACGATGATGGTGGAGGCGGACGGGATCGGCGAGATCGCCGAGACCGCGGGGCCGGCGGCTGCCATCGACGTCGTTGCCCGCCGATCCAAGGGCGCCACATCGGGGCTCTATCTGCTCATGTCGTCGAAGCGGACGAAGCTTGCCGGAAACCTCGAACGCTGGCCCGACGAGTTGCCTGTGGGCGCTGCGCGCAGCACCGGCGGCGTTTTCGAGTACCGCGTCAGCGGGGACAAGGGCCGGTTGCGCCACGCGGCCGGCGTGGTGCGGGCCATATCGAGCGAGATGACGCTCCTGGTCGGCCGCGATCTGGCCGCACAGCAGGAATTCGCCGCACAGTTCAGGTGGCTCTATCTCGCCGGGTTCGGCGCGCTGGCGCTGGCGGGCCTCGTTGCCGGTCTCATCGCAAGCCGGCTGGCCGTACGCCGTACCGGCGAAATCGTGGACACCAGCGACCGGATCATGGCGGGCGACTTCTCGCAACGCGTTCCTGTCGCCGGATCGGGTGACGAACTGGACCGCCTCGCGGGCAATCTCAACGCCATGCTCGACCGTATCGAAAGCCTGATGGCGGGCCTGCGTGAGGTCTCCGACAACATCGCCCACGATCTCAAGACGCCGCTCACGAGACTACGCACCCGCGCCGAGGAAGCCCTCCGCGACGGCGATCCGGCACAAACGCGGGACGGCCTGGGCCGCGTCATCGAGGACGCCGACGAGCTGATCAAGACTTTCAACGCGCTGTTGCTGATCGCTCGCCTCGAAGCGGGGGCGCTGGAAGGCGCAAGCGAGACGTTCGAGCTCTCGGAACTGGTTCGCGATGTCGCGGAATTGTACGAGCCGGTCGCGGAGGAGGCCGGCTTGACGCTGGTGTGTCACGCCGACGAAGCCGCACGCGTCGTCGCCAACCGACAGCTCGTCGGCCAGGCGATCGCCAACCTCATCGATAACGCGATCAAATACGGACCGAGGCCGGGCCACGGCGAAGGAAGCGCTGGGGCAGACATCACGGTCGCACTCGCCGTCACCGAAACCGAGGCCGCGATCAGCGTCTCGGACCGCGGTCCGGGCATACCCGCAAGCGACCGTGAACGCGTGTTGAAGCGGTTCGTCCGGCTAGAAGCCAGCCGCACGTGGCCGGGGACTGGGCTCGGCCTCAGCCTCGTCGCCGCCGTGGGGCGGCTGCATGGCGGTCGTATCTTGTTGGAGGACAACGCGCCGGGGCTTAGGATCGTGCTGGCGCTGCCGCGCAAGGCTTGAACGGACAGGCTCGATTGGCATCGACGGGGGAACATATGCGCGATACGCCGCGACGGCTTCACTGCCTGCTGGCGAGCGCCATGCTCGTCTTGACCAGCGCTTCCAGCGGCGCTGCCAAGCCCGATGCGGTCGCCGACTTCTACAAGGGAAAGACGATGTCGATCGTCGTCGGCCATCAGGTCGGCACCGGGTTCGACACATACGCACGCGTGCTTGCGCGGCATATGGGCCGGCACATTCCGGGCCAGCCCACGATCGTCTTCCAGGGGATGCTCGGCGCCAGCGGGATCACGGCGGCGAACTGGCTCTACAACGTCGCGCCCAAGGACGGAACGGCGATCGGCGCCTGGGTGCAGACCGTGCCGCTCGACCCGCTGATGGGCGGCACGGCATCGAAATTCGACGCCGTCCAGTTCAACTGGATCGGCAATCTAGAAAGCAGCGTTGCGACATGCGTCGTGACCGCGCGCACGGGCGTCAAATCTTTTGCCGATCTGCGCACACGCGAGACGCTGTTCGGCTCGACCGGCGGCGGCGGTGCGCTGACGCAGTTCACGCTCGCCGCGAAGAACCTGCTCGGCATGAAAGCAAAGCTCGTGACCGGCTACCAGGGCGCGGCGAGCGTCGGCGTTGCCATGCAGAACGGCGAACTGGAGGGCATGTGCGGGGCGAACACCTCGTTCATCAGCTCGTTCTGGGCGAGCGAGGTCGCGTCCGGCGCCTTCAAGGTGATCCTGCAGTTGAATGGACCCAAGCGGGCCGATCTTGCGGGCGTCGGACATGCCGACGACTTCGCTGCATCGAACGAAGACCGCCAAGTTCTCGATCTCGTCTATGGGCCGCTGATCCTCGGCCGTATCTACGCCGCACCGCCAAACGTTCCAGCCGAGCGCGTGAAGGCGCTGCGGGGCGCCTTCATGGCGACGGCGCGTGATCCCCAGTTCCTCGCGGATGCCGAGAAGACCAAACTGGAAATCTCACCGATGTCCGGCGACGAGGTGGCGGCACATTTCACGCGTTACTATGCGGCCCCCCGCTGGCTCGTCGAGCGAGCGATCAAAGCGGTGAGAGACTAGCGATGGCAGGGGTACAACTTTCCGCACGGCTCGTACGCGCGCCAGTGGTGGGCAATGAAGTCCGCGCGCGCGAGCTCCTCGCCGAAATTCGCGAAAGTCTAGAACCGGGTCAAGCCGCGCTGCTGGCGGAAACCCCGGTCGAACGCCTGCTGCTCGGCGCGCTGGACGGATCGTCCTATCTCACCGCGCTGATGCGGCGATCGCCGGCGCGGCTCGTGCGCGTGTTGTCATCGGCGCCGGAAGAGCGGCTCGCGCAGCTTGCGACCGACGCCCTGTCGCTCGCCGCGAGCGCGACTGCCATGCCGGATCTGATGGCGGGGCTGCGCTCGGCGAAGAACGAAGCGGCGCTTCTCATCGCGCTCGCCGA
>CAMDMH010000684.1 GCA_945901835.1 Devosia equisanguinis
GGTGTGTGTGAATTGCGGCGTGAGGGGCGTCATGTCATAATAAGCAACGACAAGGCGCCCCGCCGACGGTCGCCGACCACCCGCAACCGATCCGCCTTTCGGCGTTTTGCAAGAGGCTCTCTAGAGCATCTTTATCCGACCGGTGAACCGCGGAAGCGATTCCGTCCGGTCGGATGATGCTCTAGTTGACGCAGCGAAAACCGATATTGTGGTGTCCGGCCTTTGGGTTGCGGGACACGGCGGCACCCCGCCACGCCGCGCGCAGCGTATCGGGCCCGGTGTCGGCGGCGCCACCGCGGGTGACGCGATCAGCTGGCTTGTCCGGGTCCTCGCGGCCGTCATCGGCCCGATAAGGATACGGCAGCGCGATCGACGAGGTCCATTGGTGGGCGTTGCCGGCGAGGTCCAGAACGCCCTCCGGCGTCGCGCCTTTGGGATGCGACCCGACGTCGGCGAACGCGCTGTAGCCCATGGCGTAGCGAGCTAGCGACTTATCAGGCTTCGCCTCGCCCCACGGATAGGTGCGCCCCGCGGTTCCTCTTGCGGCGAATTCCCATTCGGCTTCGGTCGGCAACCGCATTCCCTTCCAGGCGCAGTAGTCGCGTGCGCCGTACCACGACGCCTCGATCACCGGCTTCTTCTCCCAGCCCGCGTCGGCGATCCATTTTGCGCCACGCTTGTGTATACGAGCATCGCTGTCGTCGTCGTCGAACAGCCGCTGTCCGCGCGCGTTGGCGACACCGCCGCCGAGAGTGTCGAGAAACGCTGCGAACTCGGCGTTAGTCACGGGCCGCGTGTCCAACGAGAAGGGCGCAATGGTGACCGTGTGCGGCGGGCGTTCGTCGGCGAGCCCCTTGTCCGAGCCCATCGTGAACGTGCCGCCGTCGAGACGGATCATCCCGGCATCGCGCGCTGCCTGCTGCGCGACGGCGGAAGCGGCTGCGACCACCGCTATCGCCCCAGCAAGGTACCTCGCGAACCGGACGCCCGGCCTCACTTCAGCATCGCCTGCATGCGGGCAACAAGGGCGGGGGGAGCTGCGGCTGTCTGGGCAATGATCTTCTGGAGTTCCTCGCCCGAAAGCGGGTTCAGCTCCGCGTCGGCCTTCTTGATCTCGGCGAGGAAGTCAGCGTCCGCGATCATCGCCATGAAGGCAGTGCGAAGCGTCTGTATGCGGTCGGCAGGCAGTCCCGGCGGGGCCACGAACGAGCGGCCGACGTCCTCGGCGCTGACGTAGAACTCGAGCAGTTGCCTGTCTTCGGGCGTCTTGCCGAACTCGGGGAATGCTGGAACATCCGGCAGCTCGGGATGACGCTTCAACGAATAGGTGACAAGGATATTGATCTTCTTTTCCTTGATCCAATCCGCGCGCCGGGCCTTGATCGTATTGTAGGACGTGAGCGCCGTATCGACTTCGCCGCGCTCCATCGCGAGCAGCCCATCGACGGAGCCGGGATAGGGACCGATCGGCTTGAACCGGGCCTTGATCACGCCGTTCAGCAACTTGGGATAGCCTTCGGTGGGAGACCCTGCGCCGGTGCTGGCCGCCGTCGCCTCATTGACGAGAGCGTCCTCGATCTTCTTGATCTTGGAGGTCGCCATGCTCAGCTGGATCTGCGCGATCGAGGTCGCGCGGCCGATCCAGGCCATCTCGGCGCTCTTGTATTTCACGCCGGGATTCTTGATCGCCTCCTCGATGGCGAGCGTCTGCGACAGCGCGGCCATTGCGGTGCCGTCCTTGGGCGAGGCGCCATAGAGGAAGTTCGCGGCGGTGAGGCTGCCGGCGCCGGGCATCTGCTGGGGCACTATATTCGGCTTGCCGGGAATGTGCTTGCCCATGTGGCGCGCGACGAGGCGCGCGTAATAGTCGTACGTGCCGGCGGGACCGAACCCGATCAGCAATGTGATCTGTTTGCCCGCGAAGAAATCGGCTGGCGCCTGAGCCATCGCCGGAGAAGCCAGGATCAAGGCTGCTGCGAAGATGGATGCACTAGAGCTGCGCTGCATGTTTGGCTCCCGTGTTGATGCGTCGCGCGAAGCAACGCAATCGATGCCCCACGGTGGCGTCAGCGCCGGACGAGTGTCAAGAACAATGGCCACGACAATGACCAGTCGTAGGTCGGGCCAACCCGGGACGCGCAGAGCGCGAGCCGGGGGCGACCCGACATCTGCGGCATACCGGAGAATGTCGGTTCGCGGCCAGTGGCCTTGACCCGACCTACGGGGAGAGCACCCCGGTGGCGCGCGCGCGGGCGTTCGTCCTATGATGCCGGCAACACCGATGCCGAGAGGAAACCCCAGATATGGCGCATGCGCTGCGAGACAAGTACGCGATCGTGGGAACGGGCAAGAGCCAGCTCGGTCGTGTGCCCGGCATCTCGACGCTCGGACTGCTCGAGCAGGCGATCGCGCAAGCGCTCGACGAGGCGGGCCTGAAGAACTCCGAGGTCGACGGCGTGATCTGCCGCGGGCCGGACGATATGTACTGCTTCCACCAGCTCATCGCGCGGCGGCTCGACATCAACTGCGGCTTCTCGACGTCGCTAGACAACGGGGGCGCGAGCCAAATCCTAGCGGTTTCACTCGCTTGTATGGCGATCGAGGCAGGGCTCGCAACGACGGTCGTTTGCGGTTACGGACGCGATAGCTGGTCGCGCACGCATGCCACGAAGGAATCCAAGACGCAGACCGATCTCGTGCCGTCCGCCCAGCGCCCCCGCGAATTCGGGCCGGAGCACGGCTACTTCGCGGCCGTCGCTCCGCATGCTTTCGGCGCGCGGCGGCACATGCACGAATTCGGCACCACGCGGGACGATTTCGCAGAGATCGCATGCGCGTTCCGGGAGCACGCACTGCGCAACCCGGAGGCGATGATGAAAGAGCCGCTGACACGGGAAGACTATTTCGCGGCCCGCCACATCGTGGAGCCGTTCGGACTGTTCGATTGCAGCATCCTGTCGGATGGCGCGGGCGCTGTCGTGGTCACCTCGGCGGAGCGCGCGCGGGACCTCAAATCGAGGCCAGTGACGATCAAGGGGTTCGCGACA
>CAMDMH010000685.1 GCA_945901835.1 Devosia equisanguinis
GCAGCGCGTGGAGGCGTTTGTCGGGGTTCCATTGGCCGGCAACAACGCAGACAAAGCGGCCAGGGCTGCGCGTCAGTTGTGGTCGGTAATCCACGGCATCATTCAGATGGCCACGACCCCGAAGTTCGGCCTGGTACCAAAGGCGACCACGATAGCGATGGTTGACCGCGCGATCGCAGAGTGGCAGCGTGCGGTGTCGCAGGTCAAGCTGTTACTTCACGTCGAAAACAAAGACAACAGCGTCGCCAAGCGAGAACGCCGAGCGGGTTGAGCCCACACGGCGGCGCTGTTCGAGCGCTGCCAGGTCCGTCCGATGTTTCGATTGCATCGGACAAACTGTCCTGTCCGGATGATGCTCTAGTTGACCTTGCCCGCCTCACCCGCCGGAACAGGAGAAGCAGCCGGCGCGACAGGCGCCGCACCCGATCGATCCGGAAGAGAGCCCGTTGTCACATCCGAGGTCAGGGGCGCCTTTCCGAAGCCAAGCGCCGAACGCTGCTGCTGAATATCGATCCCGAACCAATGCCCCTGCGGCGGCAGCAATCGGCTGTGCAGCCCCGCCCAGAGTTGCTGCGAAGTAACTCCATCGACGAACACCTTGGCCGGCGGCGTCACCATGAACGCCAGCACGGCGAGCCCAGCCACGAGCGCGGACTCACCCAGCCGCTTCGAGTCGTAGAACTTCAGCGCCGTACCGAACGACGCCTTGACCCGCGTCTCGTAGACATCGACGCTATAGACCTCGTCGAGGATCAGGTGCGTCATGTAGCCGATGAACACGAACCCGCCGCCGAGCCAGGCGACGCCTTCGTGGAACCCGAGCAGATACTTGAAGATGATCGCGGTCAGGAACCAGAAGAACAGCCCTGCCACGATGGAGTGCCAGATTCCGCGATGATAGGAGAACTTGGAAAACACCTTTTGGCCGATATAGCGCACGGCGAACAGCGTTCCGAGCCACGCGATCCACATTTCCGCAATTGAATACTTGGGTGCCGTCACGAACAGCACGCAAAACGAGAAGAACACCGCAAGCCCGGCGAACAACGCTCGGCTCGGCCGCGAATCCTTGAGGTCGATATCGGGCAACACGCTGCCCACAACGCCTGCCAGCGTCACCGCGACCAGACTTTCTGGCGCGATCACGTCTGCGGCGAGCGTCAGCGTTGCAGCTAGTCCGCTGACCACGGTGCCGACGGCAATATGCGTAGGAAAATTCGCCATGACCGGACATCTCCATCGAGCCTGATATCGGAGCGGAAAGCTCCCGTAGGCTCGACCACGCCAATCTGATTCGGCCAGACCCAGCCATCGCCGTTGGCCGCAATCTGTGGACAATGCGCTCCGGCAACCGCGTTGCTGGCACGTTCCCTGCGTCGAGAGCCCGACCACCCATACTGTGGCAGGGCGCCCATGCAACTGAACCGCAGACGACTTGTAGCGGCAGGCCTCGGCATATCCGGCCTCGCCGCCGCCTCGAGCGCATCGAACGCGCAGCAACGCAAGCCCGCGAAATCGCTGCGAGGTGAGGCAGGAACCCTCGACCCTGATATCCGTCCAGACAGCGGCGAGGACGAGACCACGAGGCTCCAGGCCGCGATCGACCGCGCCGCGGCACGCGGCCGAGCGCTTGCACTCCCGCCCGGCCGCTTCATCGTGCGCGGACTGACGCTTCCATCCGGCGCTCAACTCTCCGGATCACGCCAGGCGACCGTGCTTCAGCATCTCGGCGGCGCCCCGGTGCTCTCCGCATCCAAGGCCACTAGCATCACGATCGAGCAGTTGACGATCACCGGCGGCTTCCCGCTCTCATCTCCATGGCGAGGACTCGTCGAGTTTCGAGACGTGAAGAAAATCGCGATCCGAGACATTTCCGTCGAGACGAGCCCGGCCCATGCCATCGTGCTCGAACGCTGCAGCGGCATCGTCACCCACTGCACCATCACCGGCGCCACCAAAGCCGGCATCTTCAGCCTCGACGCCGAAGCCGGCCTCGAGATCTGCCACAACCGCATCGAACGCGCTGGCAACAGCGGTATTCTCGTCTGGCGATCGGTGAAGGGCGAGGACGGCACCATCGTCACCATGAACCGGATCGAGCGCATCGCGGCCCGCGATGGGGGCACTGGCGAGAACGGCAACGCCATCAACGTCTTTCGCGCGGGCAACGTGCTGGTCACGTCGAACCGGATCGCCGATTGCGCCTTCACGGGCGTTCGCGCTAATTCCGCCTCGAACGTGCAGATCATCGCAAACAACATCGCCCGCGTCGGCGAGGTCGCGATCTTCGCCGAGTTCGCTTTCGATGGCGCGGTGATCTCCAGCAACCTGATCGACGGAGCAGCGACCGGCATTTCGGTGACCAACTTAGATCACGGCGGCCGCCTCGCCGTCGTGCAGGGCAACCTCGTGCGCAATCGGGCCCTGCATCGCGGACCCTCGGACCCCGGCGGCTACGGCATCGCGGTGGAAGCCGACGCCGCCGTCACCGGCAACAGCGTCGAAGGCGCGCCGACGGCCGGCATCTCGATCGGCTGGGGCCGCTTCTGCCGCGACATCGCCGCATCAGGCAACGTCGTGCGCCAATGCGACGTCGGAATAGCCGTCACCAGCGACGCGGCCGCGGGCACTGTACTGATTGCCAACAATATGATTTCAGGCTCTCGCCGTGGCGCCATTCGCGCTAACGATCACGGTCGCGTACTCGGCGACGACCTCGCCGTCGCACAACCATCGGCGGGACGCATAAGGGCAACCGGCAACGTCGTCGCCTGAAGCGAAGACCACCGCCGTTCTCAGTTGCCCAACTCAGTTGCCAGACTATGGACGCTCCGAACGATAACTGCTCCGTTTTGCAGGCCGACCTCGCGGTTCTCCTCCCCCCAGTGTGGGGGAGGTGGCCCGTAGGGCCGGAGGGGGGAAGCCCGAACTTCGATTCGGTTATACCGTCGGCCCTAAGTTCCTATTCGTGGAATCCACGGATAGGAACACAGTGATTTGATCCGTCCAGTCTCGGCCTTGAGTCGATTCCAGGCGGTG
>CAMDMH010000686.1 GCA_945901835.1 Devosia equisanguinis
TTTTCTCCTCCCCCCTGAGCGGGGGAGGTGGCCCGAAGGGCCGGAGGGGGGAGAGTGCGGAACGCTTCGTCACCGCACCCGACGAGGCCTCAAGCCCCGCGCATTTCCTTGGCCGCAACCAGCACCGACTTGATCAGCTTGTCGTAACCGGTGCAGCGGCACAGATTTCCCGCGAGCCAGAACCGCGTCTCCGTCTCCGTCGGATCGGGATTGCGATCGAGCAGCGCCTTCGCCGCGATCAGCACGCCGGGCGTGCAGATGCCGCATTGCAGCCCATTGTGCTCGAGGATGGCCTTCTGCAACGGGTGCAGCTTGTCGCCCTTCGCCATACCTTCGATGGTCTCGACCTTGGCGCCGTTCGCCTCGACGCCGAGCATCAGGCAGGCGCATTGCAGCGTACCGTCGACGATCACCGAGCAGGCGCCGCAGTCGCCCGTAGCGCAGCCTTCCTTCGTGCCGGTCAGCATGAGTGTGTCGCGCAGCGTATCGAGCAGCGTCTGCTGCGGCTCGACCAGCGCATCGTATTCGTCGCCGTTCACTGACAGCGTGATGTGGTGTTTTTTCATGTGCCGTATGCCTTACTTGTTCGCCTGCGCACGCTCGAGCGCGACTTTCGCCACGCGCTTGGCGAGAACGCCCGTCACCTCGATACGGAACTCCTTGGTTCCGCGCTTGTCGTCGATCGGCTTGCAGGCAGCCCGGCACGCCGCGACCATCTTCTCGACCGCCGCATCGTCGACCTTGCTGCCGACCAGCGCCGCGCCAGCCTCCTTCACGAGGAGCGCCGTGGGTGCAACCGCGCCGATCGCGACCCGCGCAGCCGTGCATATACCCTTATCATCGAGTGTGAGATTGATCGCCACACCGGTGACCGCGATGTCCATCTCGGTCCGTGGCGTAAACCGCTGATAAGCGTCGCCGGAACGCTTCGGACGCGCCGGAAAGAAGAACGATGTGACGATCTCGTCCTTGGCGAGCGACGTCTTGCCAGGCGCGGTCGGGATCTGCTCCGCCGGCACCTCGCGCACGCCCTTCGGACCGACCACGCGCGCGATCACGCCGGCCGTGAACATCGGCGGCACGCTGTCCGCACCGGGCGAAGCGTTGCACAGGTTGCCGCCCATCGAGGCTCGGCCCTTGACCTGGATGGAGCCGATCAGCTTCACGCCTTCGATGACGCCGGGCCAGGCCTTCGCGAAATCCTTGTGATCGCAGATCTGCATGCCGGTGGTAGCAGCGCCCACCCGGAACCCGCCGTTTTCAGCCGAGATGCCGCGCACCTCCGGGATCTTCTTGATGTCGACGATGAGTTCCGGCTCGATCAGCTCGGTTTCCATCTGGACGATCACGTCCGTTCCGCCGGCCAGCACGCGCGTCGTGCCCTTTGCCCCGGCCAGCAACGCAACGGCTGCACTGACGCTCTCCGGCGCCTCGTATCTAAGGTCGCTCATGGTGTCTCCTCTGGCCTCCTGCCCAATTATTGAACTAGCGCTATTTGAACTGGCGTTTCACTTTTTCTGCGTGAAGCGACACAGGCACCTGCTGACGAGGCGCTCTCTCCCCTATCTCCGCACAAAAGTCGCCGCTCGCCAAGCCGCTTCTCGCAGTTGACGGGTCAACACGGCGTTGCCCGGCCATCATCGTCCTGCTGATCGATCTTTCCTTCGCTCTATGCTGATGCGAATGTTCCAGCTAAATCCATCGAACCGCGACTTCCCACTCAGGAGACCTCATGGACACGTTCAACAGACCCGAGACCAGTCAGGACCTGCGCGATTGGCTCCGGCTGATGGAGGCCAACGGCGAGTTGGTGACCGTCAAGGGCGCCGAGCGCGAACGCGAGATCGGCGGCATCAGCGACATCGCCATGCGCGGCATGGGCCGGCCCGCCGTCCTGTTCGAGGACATCCCCGGCTACGCCAAGGGCAACCGTGTCGTCGCCAACCTGTTCACGTCAGTGCGCCGCATCGCGCTTTCCCTCGGCCTGCCCGCCGATACAAGCGAGGTCGATCTCGTCCGCTTCTGGCGCGACTACATGAAGAACGCACCGGCAATCCCGCCCAAAGAGGTCAACCACGGCGCGCTTCTCGAGAACACGTTCAAGGGGGACGACATCAATCTGCTCTCGATCCCCACGCCGAGATGGCACGAAGGCGACGGCGGCTACTTCATGGGTACCGGCTGCCTCGTCATCATGCAGGACCCCGACAGCGGCTGGATCAATTACGGCTGCTATCGCGTGCAGGTCCACGACCGCAAGGTCGCTTCGATCATGATCTCGAAGGGCAAGCACGGCGACATCCTCATGCGGAAGTACCACGACAAGGGCAAGCCGTGCCCGATCGCCGTGGTCGTCGGCGTCCACCCGAGCCTGTGGGCCGTCGCCGGCATCGAGATCCCCTACGGCAAGAACGAGTTCGACGCAGCCGGCGGCCTGATCGGTCAGGCTGTCCGCATCGTCAAAGGCCCCGTCACCGGACTGCCCGTTCCCGCCGAAGCCGAAATCGCCTTCGAGGGCTACGTCCACAAGGACGACCTGATCATGGAGGGCCCGCTCGGCGAGTGGACCGGATACTACGCAGGCGGCCAGGAGATGCGCCCACGGATCGACGTGCAGACGTTCTGGCACCGTAACGATCCCGTGCTTACCGGCGCCGTCCCCGGCATCCCGCCCAACGACGACACGTTTTATCGCGGCACCGCGCGCGCAGGCGCCGTCTGGCAGGAACTAGAAGCCGCGGGCGTTCCCGGCGTTACCGGCGTTTGGAGCCACGAAGCCGGCGGGAGCCGCATGTGGCTGACCGTCGCGATCAAGCAGATGTACGGCGGCCACTCGAAGCAGGCCGGCCTCATCGCCTCTCAGTGTCACGCGGGCGCTTATGCCAACCGCGTCGTCGTCGTGGTCGACGACGACATCGACCCCGCCAACACCGACAAGGTGATCTGGGCGATCTGCACCCGCTGCGATCCCAAGGACGATGTCGAGATCCTCAAGGGCTGCTGGTCCACGCACCTCGACCCGATGGCCTACGGC
>CAMDMH010000687.1 GCA_945901835.1 Devosia equisanguinis
AGGCCGGGTGATCGCCCCAGCGCGCCTTGATCCACCACGCGCGACAGTCCTCCTCGGTGGCGAAGCGCGCCTCGAACTCCTGCGCCGTCTTGGGAAAGTCACGCCAAACGTCGTTGTGGTTCTGGTCGCTCATGGCACCACCTCTTGTGGATGCTCACATGGCAGACGATTGTGCCGGAACTAAGGGCACAGGCATGCCCCTGCTGTGCCGAATGGCCGGCCAATCCTATAAGCCTCAACCGTCAAACTCAGGTCGGTAAGCCAGTCAGCTAGTCGGCGGAACTCGATCGATATAGTGCCACAAAGAAATTAGCGATCCAGCGTAGAGACTCCCAAGGGAATCCTAGTGTCCGTAGTGCTACGTCTTTTGTCCCCCCCAGCGTCCTCTCCCCGATTCTCCTTGCCCAGCTCTTGACGACCTACCTGTTGGCCAATCGGAGAGATGCGATAGGCAAATCGCCGATTACTTGTGCCCGCAGGCGGCGGCATCGTGAATGCTGGGTCGCGCTTCGCTTGACCCAGCCTACAAACAATCGGTCAAACCCGCTCCATCGCGAGCGCGATGCCCTGGCCGACGCCGATGCACATGGTGCACAACGCCTTCTTGGCGCCGCGCTCGTGCAGCTCCATCGCCGCCGACAGTGCGATACGCGCACCGGACATACCGAGCGGATGGCCCAGCGCGATCGCGCCGCCGTTGGGGTTCACGTGCTCGGCATCTTCGGGCACGCCGAGCTGGCGCAACACGGCGATTCCCTGCGATGCGAAAGCCTCGTTGAGTTCGATCACGTCGAAATCCGACATCTTCAGGCCGAGGCGCTCGGCCAGCTTCTGAGAGGCCGGCGCCGGGCCGATGCCCATGATCCGCGGCGGTACGCCCGCACACGTCATGCCGAGCACGCGGGCAAGCGGCGTCAGGTTGTATTTCTTCACCGCCGCTTCCGAAGCGATCAGCAGCGCTGCCGCGCCGTCGTTGACCCCCGAAGCGTTACCCGCCGTCACCGTGCCGCCGTCCTTGCGCAGTGCCGCCAGCTTGGCGAGGCCTTCGAGGGTCGCCGCCCTGAGATGTTCGTCCTGCGAGACGATGACCGGATCGCCTTTCCGCTGAGGGATCGCGACCGGCACGATCTCCTTGGCGTAGCGGCCGCTCTTCTGCGCCTTGGCCGCGCGCATCTGCGAGGTGTAGGCGAACTTGTCCTGATCCTGACGGCTGATCTGGAAATCCTGCGCGACGTTCTCGGCGGTCTCCCACATCTGGTCGACGCCATACTGCTTCTTCATGGCGGGATTGACGAAACGCCAGCCCAGCGTCGTGTCGTACATTTCGTTCTGTGTGCGAGAGAAGGCTTCGGTCGCCTTGCCCATCACGAACGGCGCCCGGCTCATGCTTTCGACGCCGCCCGCAATCATCAGCTCGGCCTCGCCACACTTGATCGCGCGCGAGGCTTCGCCAACGGCGTCGAGACCCGAACCGCACAGGCGATTGACCGTGAGGCCGGGCACGCTGTCGGGGATCCCCGCCAGCAGCAGCGCCATACGAGCGACGTTGCGGTTGTCCTCGCCGGCCTGGTTGGCGCAACCCATGATCACGTCCTCGATGGCTGTTGCGGGCACACCCGGGTTCTTTTTCATGAGTTCGCGCAGGGCATGCGCCGCAAGGTCGTCCGCCCGCACCGGAGAAAGGCCGCCGCCGTAACGGCCGATGGGAGTTCTGACGCCGTTGACGATGTAGGCCTGCCCCATGGCGCGCTCGCTTTCGTTGCCTGCTGATTGTGCAGGCGAATTGATAGACCGAGCCTGATAGCCGGTCCAGTCGTCATCCCAGCCAAGCAGGGATCGCGGAGCCTCCGCCACGGCGTGCATCCCGCACTTTCGGCGGATCATGCACAGTTCGATATCCCGGTGAGCATAACAACGTAGCGCGAATCAGCCATGCGATCGGTGCAGGCGACTTTGGCGGCAGCCTATTGCAGAGGGCTGGACGGATGGCGCGCGGGGATCTGCCTGAAAACTTCACGGGCTCGGCTGTGCCCCCGGGCCCCGCAACCCAGGCGGCGACAAACGGGATCATGCTCGAATGGCAGAACTCGTCCGTCGCGCGTGCCTCGCCAATGGCGAACCTGCTTGCAACGGGGGCAAGACCGGTAGTCGTCATCGGCTGCGCCGGTATGGCCTTGGCGATGGCCGCCGCCGCATCGGGCATGTGGACTTCACCATCCCGGGATTCCACGGCAGCGGGCGTGTTCGAGGAGGCCATGCCCGCGCCCGTCGTTCGGGCAAGGCCTGACAAGGCGGCTGCCGCGCCGAGCGTTCCCGATGCCCCCGTGGCGCGCATCGTCGGCCCCGACGTCGCGCCGGCATGGAACGTCGTCCATGCGAGCTATGAACCGTCCAGGGGCGCGGCAGCACGGCCGAGCGATCTCGACATCCTCGCTGCAACCGCCGCCATGCCGACGGGATCGCTTGCACTTCCCGCTGCCGATGCCGGCGACGATAAAGGTGGACATGCTGGACCTACAGCCAGCCGCGGCGCTGTTGTCGTGCGCCGGGCCGCGGGACTGACGTCGGTGAACAAGGCGCGGGAGAGAATTCGCAACACGAAGTGGACATCGACGTTCTTCAACGATTGACCCCGGTGGGGTGCCACCGCCGATCGACGTGCGCCGCCTCAGAACATCGCGGGATGCACGCGATCGGGCGGCGAATGCCCGTCGAGGAACGTCTTGATGTTGATGATCACCTTTTCGCCCATGTCGTGCCGGCCTTCGAGTGTAGCCGAACTCATATGAGGCGTGGCGACGACCCGCGGCGAGGCTATCAGCTTGGGATTGATCGCCGGCTCGTTTTCGAACACGTCGAGCCCGGCCCCCGCAATTGCGCCCGACTCGAGCAGACGCCCCAGTTCGTTCTCGTCGATCACCTCGCCGCGCGACGTGTTCACGATGTAGGCCGTCGGCTTGATGAGCTTGAGCCGGCGCGCGGAAAGCAGATGATAGGTCGCCGGGGTGTGCGGGCAATTGACCGAGATGATG
>CAMDMH010000688.1 GCA_945901835.1 Devosia equisanguinis
GTGAAGCGGCTGGATACCGTCGAGAAGCTCTCGGGCAAGCTGATCTACGCGGTGGACCTGCAGCTGCCGGAGATGCTGAACGCCTCCATCGCGCAGTGCCCGGTGTTCGGCGGCAAGATCAAGAGCGTCGACGACGCGAAGGTCAAGGCGATGCCGGGCGTCCGTCAGGTCGCCCGCCTGACCGACGCCACCGTCGTCGTGATCGCAGACAGCTTCTGGCAGGCGAAGAAAGCCCTCGATGCCTTGCCCATCACCTGGGACGAAGGCCCGAATGCGAAGGTCACCAGCGCATCCATCGCGGAATTCCAGATCGCCGGTTTTGCCGCAACCAATGCCGGCGTGACGAACCAGGCCGGAGACGCGCTCGGCGCACTGGAAAACGCCGCGCGCAAAGTCGAGGCGGAGTATCACACACCGTTCCTCGACCATGCCAACATGGAGCCGATGAACTGCACCGCCAAGGTGGCAGACGGCAAAGTCGAGGTCTGGGTCTCGTCGCAGAACGGCGAAGCAGCCCTCGCCGCCGCTGCCGAAGCAGGGGGCGTGAAACCAGAGCAGGTCTACGTCCACAAGATGCACCTCGGCGGCGGCCTTGGCCGGCGCGGCTCCTACAATGATCCGATCCACTATGCCGTGCTCGCGGCCAAGCGCACCAATGGCCGCCCCGTGAAGCTCGTCTACACGCGCGAAGAAGACATGAGCCACGGCTTCTATCGCCCGGCATCTCGGGTGATCATGCGCGCCGGCTTCGACGACAAGGGCACTCCCACCGGCGTGCACATCCGCATTGCCGGCCAGTCGATCAACGCCTGGCACTTTCCCGACCGCATCAAGGACAACCTCGATCCTGCACAGGCCAACGGCTTCCACAAGGCGGACTTCGGCTACACGTTTGCGAACCTCCGCGTCGAGGTCGCGATGCGCAACACGCATGTCCCTGTCGGCGTCTGGCGCTCGGTGAACTCGAGCCAGAACTCCTTCTACAAGGAGAGCTTCGTCGACGAGATGGCGCACGCCGCGGGTCGGGACCCGTTCGAGTTCCGTCGAACACTCCTGGCCAACGCCCCTAAGCACAAGCGCGTGCTTGAGATCGCAGCCGAGCGCGCGGGCTGGGGAAAGCCGCTCCCTGCCGGCGTATTCCGCGGCATCGCCGTGGAGAACGCATACGGCAGCTATCAGGCGGTCGTCGCCGAAGTGTCCGTCACGGATCGCGGCGCGCTCAAAGTGCTTCGCATCGTCAACGCCATCGATTGCGGCCACGCCGTCAACACGAATATCATCGAGCAGCAGATGCAGGGCTCGGTCGTGATGGCGATGAGCGCACTTCTCTACGGCGAGAACCGCGTCGATCGCGGCCGCGTCGTGGACACCAACTTCGACACCTACCAGCTCTTGCGCATCGACGAGGTCCCGGTCATCGAGAACCATATCGTGCCGAGCTTCGACTTCTGGGGCGGCATCGGCGAGGCCGGCGTTCCACCGATCGCACCTGCCATCTGCAATGCGATCTTTTCGGCGACGGGAAAGCGCATCCGCTCGCTCCCACTGAAGCATCACAACCTCGCCAAGGCCTGATCGGATGCGCGCCGTCGTTGCCACAATGCTCGCCACAACAGCAGCAACGCTCGCCACAAGCGGCGCGCACGCTCAAGCGACGACTGGCACAGCCGGTAGGATCGCCGGCTTCACGATCACGGGCGACGCGATCAAAGCGCCGCTCGACGGACTGAGAGGTGACGCCGCACGAGGCCGCACCCTCGCATTCGATCCCGAGCGCGGCAACTGCACGATCTGCCATCCCGTTCCCGGCGGCGATGCGCGCGTGCAAGGCACCGTCGGCCCGCCGCTCGCCGGCGTCGCCACGCGCCTCGACGAAGGCCAGATCCGAATGCGCCTCGTCGATGGAACGAAGCTCAATCCCGAAACCATCATGCCGCCCTATCACCGTATCGAAGGCCTGAGCCGCGTCGGTCGCGAATTCGCCGGCAAACCGATACTCGATGCCCAACAGATCGAGGACATCGTCGCGTTTCTGGCGACGCTGCGCCAATGATTCCTCGAGTGACACACACACGGCTTCAGATCACGCCTGCTCGCGCGAACACCACATCGCGGCGTGCGGTGCTCGCGGGAACTGGCGCCGCCCTGCTGTGCCCCCTAAAAGAAGTTCGAGCGGATCCCGCCGAGATGCGCGAAGCAATCCGCACCGCTGTTGGAGATGCTCCAATTGCAGAAGGCCGAGTGCACCTCGACATTCCCGCACTCGTCGAGAACGGCAACTCCGTGCCCCTCACGATCCGCGTCGACAGCCCGATGACACAGGCCGATCACGTGACGTCGATCTACGTGTTCTCGCCGGAGAACCCGCTGCCGTCCGTCTCGCGCTTCATACTGGGACCGCGCAACGGCCTCGCCGAAGTGAAGACCACGATCAGACTGGCAACGACGCAGATCCTGCATGTCGTCGCAACCATGAGCAACGGCTCACGCTGGCTCGCCACAACCGAAATCGAAGTGACGACAGCCGCCTGTTTCGATCCGACATGACGACTCACGAAAATGCTTCAGCCCCTCGCGGGGCGAACGCGAGGGGCTATCGAAGGCCGACTCCATTGTTGATCTGAAGAACTCCTGTCGCTTTGGCACTCCGATCATCAGTAGATGCAACGACGAAGATATCCGTACGGCGTGGCGACCACCCGGCAATAGCCGGTGTAGACCGGATAAACCGGCGCGAACCGAACGACACCGGAGCGCATATGATGATGGCCGCGCCATCCACGCGCCTCCGCTTCCGAACTCGTCAGTCCACTACCGGCAATGGCGAGTACCGCCAGAGCAGCCAAAGCAAATGCTCGTTTCATCGTCATCCTTCTCTTTCACCCCGCATTCCCCAAGTAGATCGTGGTTTCCGTCTACGCCTGATGCCGCAAATCGCATATATCTCAGCACATTGACAGCATCGGAGGCAGGCGGCGATGTCTCACCTTGCGGGTGAAGGCCAATCTGAGGGCGGACGGTTGGATTTTGAT
>CAMDMH010000689.1 GCA_945901835.1 Devosia equisanguinis
GACATCAGAGTCTGACAACGGAAGAGTCTGACAACGGAATTTGACATCTTTATCCGCAAGGCCGCTCCATCGGGAGTCCACTTCGAGCCGACCATTCCGTTATTGGACCCGGTTCAGCTTCCCGGCTTGTCCCCCGCCGGACGCTCGGCAACACGCAGCGCATCCGCGAGCCGTGATCGCGCGGAGCCGGGTTGCAGCGGCTTCTGCTGGCTTTCGTGTGGCACCCAGCCGGTCAGCGTGATGATCTCGAAGGTCGCCCGAACACTGCCATCGCCGCCGCTGAACCTCTCGGCGTAGACCTCCATCGCACGCAGCAGCGTGACCCGCCGGAGCGGCGCCCGCCGCCGCGCCAGCTGCATGTTGGACGCGCCCATCCCCTTTACGTCGCGCATCATGTCGAGAGGCGTCGCATAGGTCACGGCGACAGTATCGGCGTCCGTCACCGGCAGAGCGAAGCCCGCACGCTGCAACAACGCACCGGCATCGCGGACGTCGGCGAACGGCGCGACACGCGGCGACGCCCCCCCTTCGATCTCGGCCTCGGCAACGAGGAACGCCTCGCGCAATTCGACGAGCGTCCGCCCGCCGAGCATCGCCGCGAGAAACAGCCCATCCGGCTTCAACGCACGCCGGATCTGCGCCAGCGCACCGGGCAGGTCATTGACGAATTGCAACGCCAGCGCCGAGACGACGAGATCGAGCGATCCGTCCGCAAACGGCAGCAACTCCTCGTCAGCCAGCACCCGCGGACCATCGCACCGCGCCAGCATGCCCGGCGCACTGTCGGTCTCGACCACCCAAGCGACATTTGGAAGGCTTCGGACACGCCGACCCAATAGGCCGTGATGCGCGCCGATCACCGCCGCCTTCTCGAACCGCCGCTGCACAATCGAAAGCCGGTCGCAGATGTCCTCCGCCGCACGATCCAGCAGGAACTCGAACCGCCCGGCATCCGCGCTCGCGCGATCCCGCCGCCGCACGAGCAAGTCGCGGTCGAAAATGGCGTGCGCGGCTGGTAGACTTTTCTCTGGCATGGCCGCACTTCTACACCGCAACAGGCCCTGCGCGACACGCAACTCTCACGGCCGCAGGGCTGCACTCGACATGGCTTGCCGAAGCCGCGTCCCCGAGGCAGTGTTCTCGGCAAAACCAATCCTCATCGTCGAAGGACCGTCATGAAGAAGATCCCCCTGAGCCTGTCCGTCTGCAACTACGACCGCACGGCGGCACTGTTCGACGGTCGCGTCGAAATCGAAGGCGTGGACCTCAACCCCGTGGCACTCGAACCCGAGGAGTCGTTCCACCGCGCATTCAAGTATCGCGAGTTCGACGTCTCCGAGCTGTCCCTGTCGAGCCATACGCTGTCGGTCGCGCGCGGCGATAATCACTACGTCGGCATCCCCGCGTTCGTCTCGCGCCTGTTCCGCCACTCGAGCCTCTACATCCGCACCGATCGCGGCATTCGCTCACCGGCCGACCTGAAAGGCAAGATTGTTGGTCTTCCCGAATATCAGATGACCGCCAACGTCTGGCTGCGCGGCATCATCAAGGACGAGTACGGCGTCAACCCACGCGACGTGAAATGGCGCAACGGCGGGCTGGAAGAGCCCGGCCGCGAGGAGCGCACGGCGATCAAGCTCCCCTCGGACGTCGAACTGAAATCGATCCCGACCGATCGCACGCTTTCCGACATGCTGGAAAAGGGCGAGATCGACGCGATCTTCGCTGCACGCGCGCCGTCGTGTTTCCTGCGCGGCTCCCAGCATATCGACCGCATGTGGCCTGACTACCCGGAAGTCGAGGAGGCCTACTACAAGAAGTCGAAGATCTTCCCGATCATGCACATCATGGGCGTCCGCAAGTCACTTGCCGAAGCCCACCCTTGGCTGCCCGTCGCGATCTTCAAGGCGTTCATCAAGGCCCGTGAGCTTTGCAACCACGAGATGGGCCAGATCGGCCATCTCTTTTCGTCGCTACCGTGGAGCGTTTACGAGTTCGAGCGCCTCTCGAAATCGATGGGTCGCGACTACTGGAGCTACGGCCTCGAAGCCAACCACCACGTGCTCGACACGCTGACACGCTACTCCTTCGAAGACGGCCTTTCCTCACGCAAGGTCAAGCCCGAGGAACTATTCTGGCCAGCCACCCACGACCTGTCGAAGATCTGAAAATGTAGCTGATGAAGCCGAGATCGGCTTCATCAGCCCACTTCGCATTGGCCATTCACTCTACGAACGTCTCGAGCAGCTCCACAGGATCGCCGTAGCGCGAGGCTTCCTCGACCACCTTGGGATCGCGCAGCGCCATCAGGAAACCGTTGTCGATAAGCGTGCGGTCGCCGACCTTCACCGTGCAATCGAAGATCACGCTGTCCTGATGGATGTGCGGTTCCTCCCAGCGCGGCACGTTGCGCTTCAGATACTCGCTCGGCCGCTCGGCATCGGTGCCGAAGTGTAAGGCACCCGGCGCGTTCGATCCGGCGGGATACGCCTTGTATCGCGGATACTTCGGATTGAACCCGCAGCCCAGCTCATGCAACTCCGCGTTCACGCCGACCAGCATGTCGCGCATGATGTCCGCCTCCGCCGACTTGCCGTGCACTTTCTTCACGACGCCGTTCTTGAACTCGAGCCCGATCTTCTCGCGGAACGGCTCGTCGAAGCCGATCGCCCATTGCGGATAGACCACACCTTCCATCTCGGCGTTCTGATCCTTCTTGCGCTTTCCCTGATCGCGCCCGAAGCAGTTGAGATCGTAGATGTTGGGTCCGTGCGTCGGCATGAAGTGCACGTAGCAGCCGTCTTCGACCGCCTTGTCCTGGCCGCACCAACGGTTGTTTCCGAGCAGCCCCTTCACCATGTCCGGCGTCCACTTGATCACGAGATCGGTGCCGCGCGGACACTTGAACGTCATGTCGAAGTTGCGATCGGTTGGATACATCCGAGCCGTCGCCCGGATGATCTCTCCGACGAGATCGACAGGGAAGCGCGCTTGCGGCGTATGCAGCAGATCGAGATCA
>CAMDMH010000690.1 GCA_945901835.1 Devosia equisanguinis
CGCCCAGATCCGCCGCCGCCCTGCTTCTGGAACATTGCACTGGGCCTGCGGACCGTTTGCGCCGCAGCGTTCCTCGCCCGAGCTTCTCGAAATGTGCGCCGATCTTGCCGAACGTCGCGATCTTCCGATCTACACGCACGTCTACGAAACACGAGCCCAGGCCCTGATCGCACGCGAGGCCTACGCCCGGCACGGCGGCTCTTTCATGAACTACATGAAGTCGTGCGGCATGCTGAACCGCCGCCTCAACATTGCGCACTCCGTCTGGATCACGCGTGAGGAAATGGACATGATGGCCGCCGCCGACGCCGGCGCAGTGCTCAATCACAACTCCAACCTGAAGCTGAAGAGCGGCATCGCGCCCATCCTCGACATGCGCGACGCCGGCATGCGCGTCGGCCTGGGCTGCGACAACTGCTCGGGCAGCGACGTGCAGAACATGTTCCAGTCGATGAAGGCCTACTGCATGCTGGCAGCCGTCAGCGATCCCACACCCGGCCCGCCTCTCGCCCGCGAGGCGCTCCGCAACGCCACCCTCGGCAGCGCACGCTCGGCACTTCTCGACGACAGGCTCGGCGCCATCAAGCCCGGCTACAAAGCCGACCTCGTGCTTCTCGACCTCAACGACACGGCTTACCTGCCCTACAACAGCGCTGCACGACAACTCGTCTACACCGAGACCGGCCGCAGCATCGACCACGTTGTCATCGACGGCCGCGTCGTCATCGAAAACCGCAAGGTCACGACGATCGACGAGGCCGCATTGCGCGACGAGGTCCGCAGCCTCATGAAGAGCTTCATCCCCGAATACGAGAGGATCGTGAAGGAACGCGCGGTGGCATTGCCCTATCTCCTGCAGGCCCACGAGAGCGTGTGGTCCTCGCCGCTGAAACTGCACCGCTTCCTGTCCCGCACTCGCTACGAATCGTAACTGCCCCGTAGGGCGGGTTAGCAGCGAACTTCCGCTGCGTAACCCGCCATGATCTTGCTCCGACCCCGGCGGATTACGCTGCGCTAATCCGCCCTACGGCCGCGCCCTACATCGCTTCGACGACCGCGCGCAGTTTCGCCGCCAATCTCGCATCATCCGGCAACGCGATGCCGAACTCCTCGACCAGCACGCGCTCCAGCTCGTCCACGCTTTCGATCGTGCGCTTCTCCGTCGGCCCGTCCACGTGATGCAACGACATCTGGTTGTTCGCCAGCGCGAGCCGCCGCCCGGCTAATGGCCGTGCCGCAACCAGCCGCACCACGAACGGCGATCGCTGATGCGTCGACATGTAGTAGTTCGCCACCTCGTAGTCCGGCGCGATGTGCTCCTCGAGCCCGAACTGATACATCGCCCGCCACGTGTCGCCGGTCTCCGCTTCGAGCACCCAATCTCCTCGTTCGCGCCTCAGTCGAACGCGCTCGTGCGGTGTCTGCTGGATCTCGTCGGCCACCAGCCGAAGCGGGCCGGTCAGCGTCAGCCCTCCGAAACCCACATCCGCGATATGAGGACCATCCGGCGTCTCGACCTTCATCAGCATGTGATTGCGCGGATGCCGGCCGCCACCCGGAGGCGTCGAATAGAGCACGCGCGCCGACAGCCCTTGCACGTCGAAACCGAGCGCCGTCAGCGCCGACCACAGCAACGTGTTGTGCTCATAACAGTACCCCCCGCGCTTGCCTGCCACGAGCTTGGCCTCGAGCGTGGCGATATCGAGTGCGACCGGCCGACCGAGCCACGGATCGAGGCTGTCGAAGGCTATCGCCTGGGGATGGCGCTCGTGCAACTGGCGCAACACGCCGAGCGATGGCTCGAGCGGGCCCCCATACCCGATGCGCTGCAGGTAGGCGTCTAGATCGATGGCCATGTCGACATGTTCCGTTTCGAGACGGCGCTTGCGCCTGACTTCACCACGCGACGATCCACAGCGTACGGACAAGGGCTTGTGTGTACGATCGGGTAAATGAGCCAGCAACAATTAGCCCCTATTCTGCCACGATCAGTTCAGGAGAGTAATCATGCTCCGTGCAGCCGTTGCCGCCATTACGATGCTCGTCACCACTTGCATGCTGACCAGCACCGCCTCCGCCGGAATTCTTCCCTGCACGGGACAGTCGCTGATCAAGGTGCAGGACGTCTTCTACCCCCGCGGCCTCGAAGGCCGCCAGATAATCAAGCTGCTCGAACAGCAGGTCAACCTCGGCTACCTGTTCAAGGGCTGCTTCAAAGGCGAATGGGTCGGCTTCATCGCTGAAGGCCAGCCGCACATTCCGCTCACCGACCAGCAGCTTCGCGCATTGCTCTACGTGACCGGATTGAAAGAGCTGCCTCCGACGCCCAGCTATTGGTCGAGCCCGGAAAATCATCGAAAAGGGGTCATGTGGCTGATCCTCGGCCTCGTCGTGATCATCGCAGCCGTACTGCAGCAGATGGGCGTCATGACCCGCAAAGACGAAGGGGCCGAGCCGGAAGTGAACTTCAACGCCGCCCCCGGCAACTCACTCGCCGCGAATGTCGATGGAATTCCCACTTCATATCGCTCGGCACTCTCTGCCGTGGAACGCGCCGCATCCGAGCACACACGCGTCGCGATCGCCGGCACCATGGCGCCGCCGCGTCAGCCCTCACAGCAATCCCCCCAGGTCGCACGGTTCGGAAAGCGTTGAAACGGCTTACCACAAGGCCCTAGTGTTCCTCTTGGCTCCGACATTTGCTTCCCACTGCAGCTTGGTAGAGAGCAAATGTCGGAGCCAAGAGGAACACTTGCAACGTAATGATTCTAGTGTAGCTTTTGCATCTGACATTTGGTTCCGAGATCAGCTGCGGGCGGGTACCAAATCTCAGATGCGCTACACTACCACTTCGATTTCCTGTCAGCGCCCTGGCTGATGCTGTCCATCATGCCCGGCTCGCCATACTTCCTATTGATGTTCCCCGCCTAGCCTGTTCTATTCGCCATAATCCTCTGCTCGGCGGCCCCGTTGCAACGCGATGCGCGTCGTCGGCCGGGTTGACGGCGAGGCGTTGG
>CAMDMH010000691.1 GCA_945901835.1 Devosia equisanguinis
TCGGCTACAAGGTTTTCGCTCGTACCCACGACGAGGAGATCACGGCCGAGGAACTGTCGACGCCCGACGAGCTGGACCGCCTGCGCTCGTTCCTCGACAAGGAGCTGCGCGCGCTGTCGAGCGCGGTGGCCCGCCTCGCCAACAAGCTGCAGCGCCGCCTGATGGCCCAGCAGAACCGCGCCTGGGACTTCGATCTCGAGGAAGGCCAGCTCGACGCCGCGCGCCTCACGCGGATCATCATCGATCCCATGCATGCGCTCTCGTTCAAGCACGAGCGCGATACGAACTTCCGCGACACCGTCGTCACGCTGCTGATCGACAATTCCGGCTCGATGCGTGGCCGGCCGATCATGGTCGCGGCCTGCTGCGCCGACATCCTCGCGCGCACGCTGGAGCGCTGCGGCGTGAAGGTCGAGATCCTCGGCTTCACGACCAAGGCCTGGAAGGGCGGGCAGGCGCGCGAGGCTTGGCTTGCAGCGGGCAAGCCGCAAGGTCCCGGCCGCCTCAACGATCTACGCCACATCATCTACAAGACCGCCGATGCGCCGATGCGTCGCGCCAAGCGTAACCTCGCGCTGATGATGCGCGAGGGCCTGCTCAAGGAGAACATCGACGGTGAAGCAGTCGCCTGGGCGCACCAGCGGTTGCTGGGAAGGCCGGAGAACCGCCGCATCCTGATGGTGATCTCGGACGGCGCACCGGTCGACGACAGCACGCTGTCGGTGAACTCGGGCTCGTACCTCGAGCAGCATCTCAGGCAGGTGATCGAGGAGATCGAGACGAAATCGCCGGTGGAGCTGATCGCCATCGGCATCGGCCACGACGTCACGCGCTACTACCGCCGCGCCGTCACCATCAACGACCCGACCGAACTCGCCGGCGCCATGACCGACAAGCTCGTCGAGCTCTTCGAAGAACAAGCCGCGAAGGACAAGGCCGCCTCCGCCGGCCAGCAGCGCTCGCGCACGCCTCAACGTGCTCCGTCGAAGCCGGTGCGGGGCAAAGTGAAGTCGTAAGGCCGTAGGCTGGGTCAAGGGCCTATGGGCCCGCGACCCAGCATTGCAGCGCTCGCCGGAGTTTCTGGGTCGCACGCGGCCGACCCTTCGTGCGTCCGGTTTGACCCCGCCTGCACGTGCGAATTGAGCTAAGCATCCCCCCACATCTTTCTCGCCACGGCGACCACCCGCTCGAGCTTCGCGCGCTGCTCGGCCTCGCTCAGCGGATTGCCCGTCACTGAACTCGCAAACCCGCACTGGGCTGATAGGCACAACCGCTCCATCGGCACGAGCTTGGCGGCTTCGCGGATGCGCTCCTCGATCTGGCTGGCGGCCTCCAGCGTGCCGACCTTCGTCGAGACGAGGCCGAGCACCACCACCTTGTCGGCCGGCAGCGCTGCAAGCGGCTGGAACGTGCCTGCACGCGGGCTGTCAAATTCCAGGAAATACGTGCCGACATTCACCCGCTTGAACAGGTGCTCGGCGACGGGATCGTACCCGCCCTCCGCCTGCCAGTGACCTGCCTGATTTCCACGGCACAGATGCAGCGCGATCGTCATATCCTTGGGCGCGCCGGCGACCACGGCGTTGATCGCGTCGGAGTAGACGCCGAGCAGCCGCTTCCAATCGTCGCCGCGTTCGCCGAGCGCCGCCTGAATCTTAGGATCGCCGAGCTTCGCCATCGCGGTGTCGTCGAGCTGAACGTAGCGGCATCCCGCGGCGCGCAAGGCCGCCAGTTCCTCGTGATAGGCGACGGCGAGATCAGCCCAGAACTGGTCGAGGTTGGGATAGGCGTCGCGGCTGATACCTTCGCGCCCCGCCCGTTGATACATGTAGCACGGACCCGGCAGCGTGATCTTCGGCATCGCCGTCTTGACCGAGCCCGCGAGGAACCGGAATGCCTCGACGTTGCCCGATCCGCCGCTCCAGCGGATACGGTCGACAACCCGGATCTCGCGCGCATTGCGTGTGCCACCCTTGCCGTCCGAATAGGTCCAGCGTCCCGTGCCGGTGTGTTCCGAACTCACCCCGTGGAGGCCCGAGGTCGTGAAGTTCTCCGAATACGTGCCGCGCCGCATTTCGCCGTCGGTGGCGACCTTAAGCCCGACTGCCTCCTGCAGCGAGACGGCCTCGCGGACAGCGTTGTCCTCGATACGCGTCAGCTCGGCTTGATCGATCCGGCCCTCACGCAGGGCGGCGCGCGCCTCCTTGATCGAGGCCGGGCGGAGCAGGCTGCCGACGACGTCGGCCCGGAATGGGTGGCTGTGAGATGCGGTCAAGGCGTGTGGTCCCCATGTCTGGTGTCGGTGCAGGTGTGGTCTTGGTGCGGGATCGTTCAATCTGCAACCAAGGCCTACGACCTGGAAATCGAGCAACGGTCCTTGGCACCGAAAGGAATAATTAAACAGGCTGACGGAGTATCTTAAGCGGTGGCAACTTTTTGTTAGAACCTGTTGGTCAAGATACAACTAATCGTTCAGGTTGAAGACTGAACCCACCAGAGATTGTGCATTGGCGGAGAGATATGTCACGCTGCCTCATCGTTGAAAACTCCGCGGTCATCCGTCGGGTGACCAGAACCATCATGCTCAACCTCGGTTTCGAGGTCGATGAAGCGGCCACCGGCCGCGACGGCGTAGAGACCTTCAATCGTCATATACCGCGTCTCGCGATCGTCGACGCCGGTTTGAGCGATATGCCCGCGCTCGACGTTCTCAGGCAGATGCGCAAACTCGGCGGCGGGCGCGTCCAGATCCTCTACTGCACCACGCAGTTCGACGTTCTGGAGTTGCAACGGGCCCATGCGGCCGGCGCCACCGATCTACTGGTGAAGCCGTTCGATCGCCAGTCGCTGTCCGCCAAGCTGGACGCCTGGCAGACGTCGGAGCAAGAGATGCCGCGGGAGAACTTCTACAACCGTCTGTCCCGTTCGGAAATCGTCCGCAACGTGTGATCCTGGGACGTGTGATCCTGGGACGTGTGATCCTGGGACGTGTGATCCTGGGACG